>CAZQFT010000021.1:0-9591 GCA_964592565.1 uncultured Lachnospiraceae bacterium | reverse complement strand
ATATCGGAATATTTCTTACTTTAACAATAGTAGGTTTGATTTGTGCGAAGAAATTTGCAAAAAGTGAAAAATCTCAGAAGATAATAATAAAAATTTTAGGCGGACTTTTGTTGATTTCAGTTGTTAGTAACAGATTTTCAATAGTATTTAAAACTGAAACTCCGGAATGGAGTTGGCTTTTACCGGATAGTTTTTGTGGAATGAGCAGTTTGATTCTTTCGCTTGCTGTGTTGTTGGGAAAGAAAAATAATGATGCACTTCATTTTGTTTGGCTGATTGCTTTTGCTGGCGGAATTATTACCTTCTTTTATCCAGATTTTTTAGGTCAAAATGTTTCATTCTTTTATCTTCCAACAATTACGGGATTGTTGCACCATACTTTTTCTTGGATTCTTGTTGTGACAATAATTACTTTTGATTATTTGCATATAACCTACAAGAAATGGTATTGCACGCTTTGGGGATTTACTGGATATTTGTCTGTTGGAGCATTCATAATTTCTGTGCTTGGGCATGGTGATGCTTTTTGTATTTTTAATCCAATTTTGGCTGGGACGCCACTTACTTTTTGGGTGATTGCACCTATTTATATCGCAATATATTCAATTTTGCTGTTAATATTCTATTTGATTGACAAAAAAAAGAAAAACAAAAATAAGATAGATTTGGAAACGCAAATCAAAATTTAGTATTGTTTTTACTTGATGATTTAAAAGTGTTTTTTAGTTTAATTTGAATTTAAAGTGTGCGTTCTGATTCGTTATATTTTACAAGATTTGTTATAGTTTCAAGCCCTCTTCCAACCCCATAACTGTTGCAAGATGTTTTGATGATTAGGTTTTTGCTTTGCCCAAGTGTTTTTACGATGTCGCTTGAAAAATTATATTGTCGTTTTTCGGGATTCATGGAAAGTTTGTAAACAGGGTGAGCAGGAGATTTTAAAACTCGGCGGTTCGCAAGCAGAAAATATTTATCACGACCTTCTACATCTGAGTCCATCATCACAAGATCAGCAGTTTCGCTGTTTCCTGCAAAAACGCAAAGAGAGATTTCTTTATTTGGGTCAAGTGCTTTCAAGCACTGCTCTACACCGTCCTTTTTTGTTCCTTGCAAAGTTGATAGAGCCGTTTGGTTTTGAAAAGTGGTTTCGCTTCCAGTCGTGTTGATTGAGGAAATAAAACGACAATTCTCTTCAACCAAAAAGCAAAACTTATCGCGTATGATTGGTGGGAAATGGGTTAAAGTAAAAGCGAGGTCGTCTTTGATTGAAAAGTTGTTGTTTTTGCCAAATGCAGAAGTTATTACAACAATTTTTACATGTCCGTCAAAATGCTTAACAAACCTTCTGAGTGCAGCAATAAAAACATTGCCTTTGCCATTGGCAACATCATCAAAAGTTTCGTTATAGTCAATAAAAATCATTGCTTCTTGCTTCATATAATCAGTATAACACAAACAAAAAATTTGTCAAGATGAAAAATAGTATTCAAAATTATTGTTTTTTTAAGTTGAATGTGATAAAATAACATCAATAGAAAAACAAACAAGGAGAACAAAATGTCACAAGAAAATGTTATTAAACCACACCTCGTAAAGCCTATGCTTGAAAAAATTGTATTTGAAAAAGTTGGATTGCCACAACCAAATGCAATGATAAACATCAAACCGGAGGACAATATTGATGTTCGCAAAGTTTCAGAAGAAATTGTAAAAGTTACTTTGGAACGCAGACTTTTGGTAAGCCCAGCAAATCTTATGCGTGTTTCTGTAAGCATGAGCATTGACATTCCAGTTGATTCAATCGAATTTGTAAAACTTGACGACCCAAAAGGTTATATCAAAAACAGTCAACCAGTAAGAATTTTGACTGCCTATGTTTCAAACATGATTACAAACTTGACGATGAACACAATTTTAGGACCAATTGTTACACCTCCAAATCTCCAAGAAGCATAACACGTGAAATTTGCAGGAATATAACAACTGCAATCAGAGAAAGTGAAATTTGAATTTAACAAGAATAATTAATCAAAATCGACTCTTTTGCAAAATCAAATGGTTAACTTAAAAAAAAACTCAAGGGACATTGTCCCTTTTTGCGGGCGTAGTACATTGGTTAGTATGTGGGCTTCCCAAGCCTGAGAGGTGGGTTCGATTCCCATCGTCCGCTCCAAATGTGAAAGTAAAGCCAAATATAAATGGGCTTTTTTGATATAAGGCTTTAATGTGAAAGGGGGCTGTATGAAGATTGCAACATGGAACATAAGTGCCGGCATCAATACAAATGACTATCAAGGAGAGCTTTTTGACAAAGACAAAGAACTTAAGCCGGACGACAGATGTCTGAATGCGATTGCAGAAATTATAAAGAAACACAATATTGATGTAATTGCTTTGCAAGAGGTTGTAACGACTGAAAGTTTTAAATATATGCAAAATTTAAGTGAAAAGACTGGGCTTAAATATTATGAAAGTTTTGAGAATAGTCCTTGCCACCTTATTGAAAATGCGAATTTTGGGGTTGCAATTTTGTCAAAATTTCCAATCAAATTGATTAAGAAACAATTTCTGAAAATCCACATTTGACAAAACAAACTGCAAAGGGACTTTATCACACACATGATAAGGGTTATTTGGCAGTGACAGTAAATGCAGACAACCAATTTGATATGCTTTGTGCAAGCCTGTTGCCATTCCACAGATTCGACTGCAATATTGTTGATTTTAAAGATATTTTTGTTGAATTTCAAGATTTTATTTTGGCAAATAATGTTTTTACACTTGGAGATTTCAATGCGATTGCAGGCAAGTCAAATTTGCAACAAGTTTTTGACGGACTAAATGACAAATATGAGTTTTTGTTTGACGAAGTTACAACAATTGACAATAAAAAATGTGACAACATCTTATTGCCAAAGCATGTAAAGGTGAAGAATAAATATTTGGTTAAGAACGAGGATATTTCAGATCACTTTTTGTGTATTGCGGAAATTGAATGATAAATAAAAAGAGAAATTTAAGACTTGAATAAGTTTTAAATTTTTTTATAAAAATGAAACAAAAAAACAAACAGGTGTGATATAATAAAATCGTTGGAAGCGAAAAGGCTTCTTTGGAAGGAGAAAATTATGAACAAATATATGAAAATGGCAATCAATGAAGCGAAGAAAGGAATTGCAAATAATCACGGCGGACCTTTCGGTGCGGTTATTGTGAAAGACGGCGTTGTAATCAGCAAAGGTCACAACCATGTTGTTGCAAACAATGACCCAACTTGCCATGGTGAGATTGATGCAATCAGAAAGGCTTGTAAGAAACTTAAAACTTTTGATTTGACAGGATGTGAAATTTATACAACTGGTTACCCATGTCCGATGTGTTTCTGTGCAATTTTGTGGGCAAATATTGAAAAGGTTTACTATGGATGCAACACAACTGACACTGAAATCATTGGGTTTAGAGATAAGGCGTTTGAAGACAGCATCCCTGACAAAAAGATTGAAATGTGTGAAGAAGTTGACAGAAGTGAATGTTTGAAACTTTACACAGACTATAAAGCAATTCAAGACAAAACAATGTATTAATTTTGATTGTAATAAGAAACTTATGCAGTCCAACAATTGGAAGGGTGACAATAAACTGTACAAATAGGGAGGGTAAATGGCAACAGTAATGGACGGAAAAGCACTTTCAAAAGTGATTGAAGAGGGCTTGAAAGTAAGAGTTGAAAAAGTTAAAGCGAAGTTGGGTTTTACTCCAAAACTTGCAACGATTTTGGTCGGAGATTTCCCTCCTTCAGTTACTTATGTAAAAATGAAGGCAAGGGCTTGTGAGAGAGTTGGGCTTGAAAGTATGATTGTTAAACTTGGTGAAGAAACGACAACCGAGCAACTTAAAGAAACAATCAAAAAACTCAATGCTGACAAGGCGGTTTGTGGGATTTTGTTACAACATCCAGTTCCAGCACAAATAGACGAGCAAGCATGTTTTAATTCAATAAGTTTGAAAAAAGATGTAGACGGTGTGAACACAGCATCATTTGGGGCGATGGCGATGGGACTGAATGCTTATCAAAGTGCAACCCCAAAAGGGATAATTACTTTGCTTAAAGCATATTCAATCGATTTGAAAGGCAAAAATGCGGTTGTGATTGGAAGAAGTGCAATTCTCGGAAAGCCAATTTCAATGTTGCTTTTGAAGGAAGATTGTACGGTTACGATTTGTCACAGCAAAACAAAAAATCTTCCTGAAATTGTAAAACAAGCAGATATTATTGTTGGTGCAGTTGGAAGGCCAAAATTTGTTAAAGCAGATTGGGTTAAAGATGGCGCGGTGCTTGTGGATGCGGGCTATAACGAAGGCAATGTTGGAGATATTGACCTTGAGAACTGCATAGAAAAATGCAGTGCTTATACACCAGTTCCTGGCGGCGTTGGGCCGATGACAATTTGTTCGCTTATAACACAGACTGTTGAAGCAGCTGAGAAACTTGTTAAAGAATTGCAGAAAAATGCAGAGGTGGGAGAATTTAAGAATAAACCCTAGGAGGATCGAATGAGTTTTAAAGATTTTTGGACAAACGAGAACAATCCATCACTCTCAAAATCAGAGTATTTATACAACACAAGGCACATTATTGTGTTGGGGCTTACTGTTTTGGCTTGCGTGATTTTGACATGGATATTCTACAAGCGTAGTGACAGGACAAAGCAAATTTTGTTTTACGTGTTGGCGTCAATATTGCTGTTTTTTGAAATTGCTTCACGCGTTGTAAATCTAATTATTGCTGAAAGTTACACTTTTGCAAGCGTTATGGAAATTTTATTGCCTATGCACATGTGTTCGGTTATGGTTTGGGTTTTCATTATTGCAATTTTTTCAAAAAATCAATTTCTGCTAAATTTTGGGGCTATTGGAGGACTTTTGGCAACTTTGATATTTTTGCTTTATCCAGCGGTAGGGCTTAACAGGGTGTATATGTCATTTACATGCATTTACAGTACATTTTCACATATGCTTGGATTTATAACTGTTATTTTGCTTATGACACTTAAAAGGGTTAGATTTGAATTTAAAAAGATTTGGCAGCCATTTCTTTGTTTCGCAATCATGTTTGCGTGGGGAGCATTGTTAAATTGGGTGATTTTTCCAGGTTCGGATTATATGTATTTAAGAAATGACCCTCTTGAACTTGGCTTGCCATTTCCATATCATATCCTTTATGCCGCAATAATTGCAGTTTATATAACGCTCTTTTATGTTGCGAATTGGTTAATAAGAAAAGTAAAGTCCAGAGGCAAGTCGCAAACAACTTAAAATAAAAAACACGATTTAATTTCGTGTTTTTTTGTTTTATTTTGATAATGTTGGTTCAGCACTTTTTTGAGCATCGTTTTGTGATTGCTTGTCTTCTTCATTTAAATAATCTTCAATCTTAAGCAACTGCTTTTTTGTTGTAAAAACAACAGGCTCGTCTAGATATGAAAGCAAACAATTTTTATCTCTTACCAGTAAATCTCCAACGCTCGTGTTGTTATGGTTGTTGTGAACAATTTCTCCAGTGCGAATAAGTTTGAAATATTCAGTTCTGATATGATGTTCGATTTTTGAACCTACAAATTTCGCAACTACATTTTTTTTAAGGTTACGGCTTTTTGTGTACCCTTCAGTCCACATCCCTGGCAATTTTACATCAGTAACTTTTGCAAGACTCAAAATATAGATTTTTTTTGCTTTATAAATTCCAAACATTGTAAACTCCTTAACAATAGTGTATGACAATTATAGAACAAAAAAAGCATTTTGTCAAAGGGTTTAGTCGACAAAATTTTCCAAGAGATTAAAGAAATTATGGCATAAAAACTTTACTTTTTTCATGTAAAATTTTATACTTATAGTGTTTTAAAGGAGAGACTATGAAAATTAAACCTATTTTTGACAGAGTTGTTTTGCTTCCAAAAGAGGCAGAGAAAGAAACACAAAGTGGAATTATTTTGCCAACTGCCGCACAAGACAAATCACAGATTGCAACAGTTGTTGCTGTCGGAGAAGGCGGAATGGTTGATGGAAAAGAAGTTAAGATGCAAGTCAAAGTTGGACAAGAAGTTTTGTATACAAAATACAGCGGAACGGAATGCAGTGTTGAAGGAAAGAAATATATTGTTCTTAAGCAGTCTGACATTTTGGCAATTTTGGAAAAGTAAGGAGGGATTATGTCAAAGATGATGTTGTCTGGCGAACAGGCAAGGAAAAGTTTGGAGGCAGGCGTAAACAAACTTGCAAACACAGTAAAAATTACACTTGGACCAAAGGGAAGAAATGTTGTTTTAGGCAAGAAATATGCGTTGCCCCTTATCACAAACGATGGTGTGACAATAGCAAAAGAAATTGAACTTACTGACCCATTTGAAAATTTGGGGGCAGAACTTATTCGTGAGGTTTCAGTCAAGACAAATGATGTTGCTGGTGACGGAACTACAACAGCGTGTGTTTTGGCGCAAGCAATCATTCGAGAAGGGCTTAAGAATTTTACTGCGGGGGCAAATCCAATCATTTTGAAGAAAGGAATTTTCAAAGCTGTTGATGTGGCTTGTGAAGAACTTAAAAAACTTTCGAAACCCGTTTCAAGTTCTAAGGATATCGAACAGGTTGCAAGCATTTCCGCTGCAGATGAAGAGGTTGGAAAACTTATTGCCGAGGCAATGGAAAAAGTTGGCAGTGATGGAGTGATTACTGTTGAAGAGGCTCAAACTATGACTACAGAACTTTCTATTGTTGAAGGCATGCAATTTGACCGAGGTTATTTATCGCCTTATATGAGCACAAATACCGAGAAAATGATTGCTGAACTTGAAAATCCATATATTCTTATTACTGACAGCAAGATTTCAAATCTTCAAGAAATTCTTCCACTTCTTGAACAACTTGTAAAAGTTGGTGGAAAGCTTCTTATCATTGCAGATGATGTGGAAGGCGAGGCACTTACTGCGCTTATTTTAAACAAATTGAGAGGCTCTCTTTCTGTTGTCGCCGTCAAAGCACCAAGTTTTGGAGACAAGAGAAAGGCGATGCTTGAAGATATTTCAATTCTTACAGGTGGAACTTTTGTTTCAAGCGAACTTGGAATTGATTTCAAAACCATCTCTCTTGAAAATCTTGGCCGTGCAAAGACTGTGCGTGTCGACAGAGATACTACAACAATTGTTGAGGGGGCTGGAAGTGCTGAAGCAATAAAGGCTCGCGTAAATCAAATCAAAGACCAAATCAAAGTTACGACAAGTGATTATGAAAAGGAAAAACTTTCAGAGCGACTTGCAAAACTTGCTGGTGGAGTTGCTGTGATTAAGGTTGGCTCTGCAACTGAAGTTGAAATGAAAGAGAAAAAACTTCGCATTGAGGATGCTCTTTCAGCAACAAAAGCAGCGGCAGAAGAAGGTGTTGTCGCTGGTGGTGGCGTTGCACTTTTGAAAACTACGCCTGCAATTAAGAAACTTATTGAAACGCTTTCTGGAGATGAAAAAACTGGAGCAAGCATAGTTTTAAGAGCAGTTGAAGAGCCTATCAGACAGATTGCATCAAATGCTGGCATTGATGGCGGCGTTGTTGTAAACAAGATTTATGAAAATCTTGCACAGCCTGCTTATGGCTATGATGCACTTGCAAATGAATATTGTGATATGATTGAGAAGGGCATTTTGGACCCTACAAAAGTAACTCGTTCAGCCCTTCAAAATGCAGCATCTGTTTCAGCAACATTGCTTACAACAGAGGCACTTGTTGTTGAAATTGATGACAAAAAACAACCAGAAGAAAAGGATGTTTATTAATAAGTAAAAATCCCAATTTAAGAATAAAATCTTAAAATCTTCCAAATTTTCTAAAAAATTAACAAAATTTTGGTCAAAACACTTGTTTTGACCTTTTTTGTTGTTGACAAAGCCATTTTTATGTGATAACATTTATTTGTTATTGGTCATTAAAAGGGGATAAAAATGGCGAGTATAGAGTTGACAAGAGAAGAACAGGAAGAACAATTTGAGTGGTACGCAAAACTTGTGAGGAACTTTGCACTTAAGCCGATTGATTTAAGTGCATCTAAGGATGAAGTTTTTGATGAACTTATCTCAAGGATTTTTGAGAAAAAGTTGGAGCCAGTTGACAGAGTTTATAAGACAATTGAACGCTCATATCTTGAATATAAACCAGATGTTTTGAAAGAATATCTTTCGCTGGAGGATTTGAGAATTAAGAATCCTATACAACTTGTGGGAAGATTCTTTTCGGATTATATTAAAGATGGAGAAACTTCGTTTAAAAATATTGGTGATTTTAATGATGCACTTGCAAAGGTTTATGTTGAAAAAATTGAAGAAATTTTTGGAAATGCGGTGTTTGTTCCGTCTTCAAACATTAATGCAAAAAGCGAAAACTCTTTTAAAAGCAAATATTTAAAATATTTGAGTGCGAAGGGATATGTTTCGACAGATAGTTTTCAAAATTTCTTTATGCACCCTGGTGCGGAAATTAAAACAGCGGGAAAACAAGGTGTAGGACAAAGAATATTACTTGAGTCATATGACAACATAATAAAAATTTACATCGACCACTATTCAAGTTTTGCGAAGAAAGACAAGGAAACTTTTGATAAGTTTTGGGAAATGATTAAGTTTAATTTGGATAGAATTGAAGATAAATTGACAGACGAAAGCAAGCAAAATGAGAGATTTGTCAAAAACAGAGAAAAGGCGAAACATCATTTTGAGGTTGTACTTCGCCAATCTGTAACAAAAAATTCAAAATTCAGTGAACATTTCAAAGAATTTGAAAAAACGAAAATTTCTGTTGAGAACATCATGCAAGGAAAGGCTTCAGAAGAAGACAGAAAACAAGTCAATGAATTTTATGGTATGATTGAAAGGGTGGGGCAACTTTTGTCTGTTGTTGATGAAAATGGACTGAACTATCCTGTAAACTATTATGTTGCAACAAAATTTGAGCCTTTAGAATTTGTTGAAATCTTGACATATTTGCAAAAAAGACCTATTTGGACGGAAGAGCAAAAGACAAAGATTGCAACGGTTAAAACAAAAGTAAGACAAAACTTTCCAAATCCCACTTCTTCGCCGATTGGGAAAGGTGTTAAAATAAAGGATGTGTTGGATCATCGTTTTAAAGGAACGACAACAATAATCAAAAATTCCGTTATGGATTTAAATGATGAAAAGGCTTATGCAAACTTTGTTGATGGCGTTGAAAATGTAATCAAAGAATACGAGTTGCCATGCAGCGAACTCTGTATAACATTAGTTGGTCAAGAGTTTTGCAGGAAAAGGCCGGCGGTATGCTTGAAGGGTATGGAAAAGACATTGGTATAACAAGAAAAGGCGGATAATTATGTCCGTTTTTTTATTAAAAAATAAATATTATAGCCCAATTTTTGAAATTTAGTCATTTTTTTATAATCTTTTTTCTGAAAAATAAAGGAATTTTGACTTTGGCTTGGTATAATAAAGGTATAAACACACTTTTGGGAGAATAAATTTTGCAAAATAAAGGCTTGTGATTTCCACCAAAAAATCTTCCACCGGCCTT
>CAZQFT010000020.1:0-9707 GCA_964592565.1 uncultured Lachnospiraceae bacterium | reverse complement strand
TCTTTTGCTTATAAGGGCGCGTGCCTTGTTTACATCAACAAAGACAAAACAATGGATGCATTGATGCATATTGATGCGGCAGACATAATTTCTGAAGAGCATTTTGAGATGAAAAAACAACTTGAACTTGAAGAGGCTCAAAAACTTTACAACTTGGGAAATGCCAAGGAGATTATGGATAAGTTCAGTTTGGATTACAGCAGTTTTTTGAACAAATATAACTATACAAAAACGATGGCAATAAGAAAAATTGTTGCAGGAAAGAAACTTTTTGAACTTGACAGAAAACTTATTGAAGAAATGACTTCGGTTGACGGAGCAACAATCGTTGACTATGACGGAACAATAATTGCTGTTGGTGCGATTTTGAAGATTGATGCTGGAAGCCAAGGTGGCGGGCGTCTTGCTGCGACAAGAACCATGGCAAAATATGGCGTTGCAATCAAAGTTTCGCAAGACGGAATTTTGCAAGGTTTTGCCGTTGACAAACAAGGCAGAGTTAAGCAAATTTTCAACATGGGAAACGCAGGTGGGATGTAAAAAAGCATATCAAAACGATATGCTTTTTTTAATTATTTATCTAGGGAACACACCTTTTCATTTACAACATAGATTGGTTGTTTGCTTGGGTCGATTGGCTCGAATGGTGTGATATCATCAGCTTTAACATTTTTAAGCCAATAATTTGTGCCTTCTTTTACAAATTCAACTTCGGTAAGATTCCCTGTTTCAGGGCATACAATTGTAAGAATTGTTGAGTTCTCTTCCGTCTTGACTTTGTTAGTAAGCTTACTTACGCGTTTTACCATTGTGAGATTTGTATAAATTTTTCTTCCTTGATATTGTTCGATGTTGTCTGCAACAAAATCAATTATGTCAAGCTCTTTTTCTAGTGTAATTTTTTCCATTTTTATCTCTCCTTATATAGTATATAATAACATAACCTATCTTTTGCTGTCAATAGTTTATTGCTTTTCTTGACAAAAATTTCAAAATATGATAAAATCTTAAAGTCAGTTGGTCAGATGGTCGCTGCGTGTCTGTGATGGGCACGGAGAGGAAAGTCCGAGCATCTAAAGAACAGAGTGCCAGTTAACGGCTGGTGGAGGCGACTCTAAGGATAGTGCAACAGAAATAGACTGCCACTTTTGTGGCGATGGTGGAAAGGTAGGGTAAGAGCCTACCGAGTGGTTGGCAACAATCGCTGTCCCTGTAAACCCCACTCGATGCAAGGTTAAGTTTGGGCAAATGTGCGTTCTTTCACGCTCAACAAAAATACCGCTTGAACTTGTTGGCGACAACAAGTCTGGAAAGATGACCGTCAAATACAGAACTCGGCTTATAGACCAAGTGAAAAAACTGCGCTTATGGCTCAGTTTGCCAGCAAGTGTCAAACATATCGCTTTGACGCTTGTTTTTTCATTTTCTCGCCAGACGAAAATCGCACTTCGCATAAATCTCCGCTGGCGATTTTGCGAGACTCTATTGCTAAGAATGAAATTTTAAGTAGTTTGATTTGAGAAAAAGAATCTGCGACCAAACGAAAACGCACTTTGTTGGCGTTTTGTCGCGACTTTTTATGAAAGTGGCTGATTCTAAGTTGTTTCTTAGATTCATGTGTTTTGAGGGTGTCAAATGATTTTTGTTTGACGCTTTTTTTATTATAAAAATTTTCGTTGTTGGCAATAATTCTGCCATGAAGAAAAAAGATTATATTGAGAAAGCAAAAAATACAATTTTAAACAGGGTGAGATTTCATGCACCAGTAGTGTACGATGGGCGAGTGGACAAAAGAGTTTTGTTTGAAAATGGAGTGGATGTTGATAAGCCAATTTTTAAGTTTGACAAGGCATTAAACAAGCATCTTTTAAAGGCGTTTGAATTGGCACAGCAAGAGGAGGAGTTCAATCTTTTACTTTCTCTTTCAAGTCTTGGAAAAATGAAAGAAAGCATGATTAAACCGCTTAAAAATTGCACGCTGTACAGTTCGCAAGCAAGTTCTGCGCGATTTCTTGAAATGATAAACAAATTGAACATAAACTATCAGTCAGCATCAAATTATAATCTTGTTTTTAAGGATAAGTTTTTTAAGTTTAATGGACAAATTTTAAATCCCAAGTTTGACGATTTCGAACTGAAACAGACACTTGTTTTTGACGACATTTTGTGCGAATATCACGAATTTGTTTTGAACGGAAACAATCATTATGTTAATCTTTCAAACAACTTAAATGTGCCTAAGAAAGTTGAACTTGAACTTAACATCCCTCTTGCGAAAGGATATTATTATTTTAAGCGACAGGACAGGCATATTTTGATTGAAAACTTGTTGACAAAAGAAAAACTATTTTTGAATTTTGTATGCAAAAATGCAAAATTTTCTTTTTCCAATGTCGATGGATTGGAAAATTCTGTATTTTGCTGTATCAACATAAAAGTTACAATAAATTTGCAACCAAACAAAACAGAGTTTGTGTTTTTTAATCTTGGCAATTCAAAAATTGCACTTAAATATCGCAGACAAATTGAAACTTTTTTTGACTTATCAAAACAACAATGTTGTGAAATTTTTAATGTTAGGGTCAAGACAAAAGAAGCTAAGTTTGACCAATTTTTTAATCTTAATCTGCCAAAAAAAATTTGGATGAATTGGCTGAACGGTGAGGTTGATGCCGAAAAGGAAGAAAAATATCTTGCACTTAAAAGATTATTCATTAAGGGAAAAGAGCAATTGTCGTTTGTGCCGTTTGAAAAGATTGGGTTGAAAGAACTTGGGATTTTTAATGGGGAATATTACAAAAAAATTTTGATTGTTAAGGGCGATTATAAATTTTTGCGTGTTGGAGAAACATATTTTCACAACATCAACGGACTTACAAAACATTCTCTTCAAAGCAAAGAGCCAATTTCTTTGAGTTTTGGTTGATTTTATGCTGAAAAAATTTTGCTTTTTTGCAATTACATTTCGATAAAAATGCTTTATGTTTGCAAAAAGTTTACAAAATCAACAAATTTTGGATTTTTTTTAGAAAATATTAAAATTTTTTAATTAAATTACTTTGAATTGCTCTATGTTTTTTGATATAATCAACTTGTATGAATACGCAAAGAATTCCACTTGCTGAGCGAATGAGAGCAACAAACTTTGATGAATTTGTTGGTCAAGAGCATATTGTTGGCAAGAATAAGTTGTTATACAGAGCAATATCAACAGGAAGTGTTGGTAGTTGTATTTTTTATGGCCCTCCAGGAACTGGAAAAACAACGCTTGCTGGCTTAATTGCAAAAGAACTTAATGCAAACATCGAAAAACTTAATGCCGTTTCAAGTGGAGTTGCTGATGCAAAGGCGGTTATTGAGCGTGCAAGAACAGACAAGCGAATGTTTGGAAGAGATACATATTTGCTTTTGGACGAATGTCATCGTTGGAGCAAGGCACAAAGCGATTGTGTTTTGCAAGCAATTGAAGAGGGTGACATCTATTTCATTGGTTCGACAACCGAAAATCCTTACACAAGCATGACAAGGGCGATTGTTTCGCGTTGCAGCGTTTTTGAGTTTAAGAAAGTAAGCGAAAAAGCAGTTTTGAAGGTGCTTAAAAGGGCAATTGAAGACAAAGAAAATGGCTTGGGTGAATTTGTCACAGAAGTTGACGAAGACGCTCTTAAATTTTTGGCATTTGCCTGCAATGGGGATGTTAGAACTGCACTTAACAGTTTAGAACTTGCAGTCCTTTCAACAAAACCAAGAAAAGACAAGAAAATTCATATTGACAAAGAGGTGATGGCTGAGTGTTTAAATCGCCGACCACTTTCGATTGATGAAAGCATGTTTTATGATTATTTGTCAGCATTTTGCAAAAGTTTGCGTGGGTCTGACACAGAGGCGGCACTTTATTATGCACACAGGCTTTTAAAGGCTGGAATTGACCCATTAATCATTGCAAGAAGAATGATTGCTCATGCGTCTGAAGATATTGGCATGGCTGACAGCAACGCTCTTCTGATGGCTTGCTGTGCGATGTATGCTTGTGAGAAAAATGGTCCGCCAGAGTGTTATTTGAATTTGTCGCATGCGATTGTTTATTTGTGTGAGGCGGAAAAGTCAAACAGTGTTTACAAAGCAATGCATATGGCAATGGAAGATGCCGAGAACGAACGAGAGGACATTGTGCCAAATCACCTAAAAAATCATCCATCTACAAACAAAGATAGGCATGGAAGTTATAAATATCCACATGAGTTTGGTGGTTATGTGGCACAACAATATATGCCAGATAAGTTGAAGAACCGAGTTTATTATGTTCCAAGTGAGAACGGAAAAGAGAAAAACTTGGTTAGAAAAAAATATTCAAGAAATGTAAAAAAATAGTTTTTGTTTTAGTTGGGAGAAAAATATGTTTGGAAGAAGATATGATGGTGTAAAAGTAAAAGATATTGACATTATTGAGAAAGCTGGTCCTTATTTTATGCCACAAAGAAATGATGCGACAAATTATTATGCAAGAGAAATCGATTGTGCACCAGTTGATGATTTTGTAAAAGAACAAAAAAAGATTAATGGTGAATTTTATTCTTATACCGAAATTTTGATTGCGGCTTGTATGCGCATGCTTTATGAAAGACCAAAAACAAACAGATTTATTAACGACTGTGTTATTTATCAACGCAAGAAGGTTTGGATTTCTATTACGGTAAAAAAATCTTTGACAGACGATGGCGAAGAGGTTGTTTTGAAAATGCCATTTACTGGTCGTGAAAGTTTGCCTGAAGTTAAAAAGATTTTTAGAGAAGAACTTGCAAGAACTTGTGCTACAGGGGCGGAGGTTCATGAAACAACAAAGACTGCTGGATTTCTTACAAAATTGCCAAATTGGCTTTTTAAGTTTGCAATGTGGCTTGTTAGATTTATGGATAGACACAACTGTTTGCCAAAATTTTTGATAAATGCAAGTCCTTTCCATACAAGTTTGTTTATCACGGACCTTAGAAGCATTAAGCTTGACAAGATTTATCATCACCTTTACAATTTTGGAACTACATCAATTTTTGTCGCAATGGGCAAAGTTAATCAAACACCTGTTGCAACAAAAGAGGGCGATGTCAAGATTGAAAAACGAATGGGATTTGGTTTCTCTCTCGATGATAGAATTTGCGATGGGCTTTATTATAAGAGAAGTGTTGATGTGATGTTTAAATATTTTACAAATCCAAGTCTCATGATGGAAAGGCTTCCAGAACCTCCACTTGAAGGAAAGGCTTTGAAGAAACAACAAAAATTGGAAAAGAAACTTGCCAAAAAGAAGGCAAAAGAAGAAAAAAGAAACTCAAAGAAAAAATAAAAGAGGCAAAAATAACCCGTAGGGTTAAAATCGTCTCTTTTTATTTTAACTTAATTTCATAGTTGCTTGGATTTATTTTATAAAATTGTTTTTCATAGTTGTATAAATTTTCCAGATTTTTAAGCATTTTTCTTTGGTCAGAATGTTCTTCAACGCAAGTTTTGTAAAGAGATACGAATTGAGCATCAGGCTTTTTATTGCTTGCATTATTTGATACAAATTTGCCGTAATATTCTGGGTCAGTATAAATTCTGTATGCCTTTGCAAAAGGAATTTCTGCTTCATCATTACGCTTTGAATGAAGGGAACGGAGCATTTCAACGATGTTGAAATAAACCATATAAAACTCTTTTCCTTGTCTTGTATAGATGTTTTTTAAACTTGCAATTCGATTTTCAATTTGTACTAGTTTAAGGTCGAATTTTTCATTTGGAATTTGCCTGTTTTTGTTATAAAATTCCACATCAGCCTTCAGGACATTTGAAACAAAATTTCCTCTATCAAAAAGAAAGTGGGCGTTTTGTTGAAGTGCGACATGTGACGGGCAGTTTGACTTAGTAAACTTTACTGATTCACTCAAGAATTTTTCAATTGGTTTTATGAAATATTCAATTTTTCTTCCTTTAAAATATTTTACACCTCTAATGGTTTCTTCGGCATAATTTAACAGAATCAACAAATCAATATCTGAGTTTTGAGAAGCATAACCAGTTAGGGCACTGCCATATGTAAGAACCGCCAAGAGGTTGTCTTTGTCAAGAATTTGTGGATAAATGTGCATATCAAGAAATTCAACTAATAATGCTTCAATTTCAGGATTTATTTTTCTATCTGACATATGTCCTCCCTTGTGATTACGCAAAAATTTTATCACACTTCAAAAGCTAAGTCAATATGAAAAAGAATATTTTTTTGAGAGCGAAAAGGGTGTTTTTTTGTTTTATTTTGTCGAAAAATTCATTTTTTAAAAAAACTGGGGATTTAGATGTCACCAATTCGTCATTATTGCGTCAAAGTGACGGCAAAAAACAAACATTTTGTAAAATATTGTAATTTTATCCAAAAAAGTTGGCACTAAAGTTTGACTATCAAAATTTTTAAACATATAATCATGACAGGTTTAAAGGAGAAAAATGTTTATGAATAAAGATTTGTATTGGGTAAAAACAATTTTGACTGTTTACAGATATTTGGAGCGAATTTGTGGGGCGATTGACAAGATTATTATGAAAAGTGCCATGGGAAGTTCTAATATTGTCGGACAAAATTATTTTTATAACAATGTCTTTACAATTTCTCAAAAGATTATTGATTTGTCAGAGAGGAAGGTTACGCTTATAAACTTGAAACTGTTGATTGAAGATTCGCTGTCACAGATTGATGAAAATGACGCACGACTGTTGATTGAAAAATATGTTGATGGACTTAAGAACAAAAATATGGCAGACAACTTAAATGTCGGACTTAGGACGATTTTCAGAAGGATTGATAGTGCGGAAATGTCGTTTAAAAGCAAACTTTCGGCAAAAGGTTATAATGATGCAAAACTTAAATCTATGCTTAAAAACGAGGCTTGGATAATTAATACTTACAACACAATTGCAAACAAGAATGAAGAGGTTGAACTTTCAATTGCTTATCTTGATAAGGCAGTTATGATGTAAGAAATTGCAGGCTAAGAAAATACAAAATTGCAGACGAATTTGCAATTTTTTTGTTAAACTAAGTTGTATGTTTGTGAGCCGAAAAATCTTGAGAATTAATGCACTTGTGACTACAATTCGCTTTCGTCAAATTCGAAATAATCTCCATGTCGAACCGTTTTGTTTTGCTTTTTCACTTTACTGCGTGACTTGTTGTTTAGGATTCGATTTGGTTTAATGAGAAAATATAAAATCAGAATACTTGGGACGCTTATTGAAATGATCAGCAAGACTTTTGTTCCCGTTGACAGCGTTGAAAATTCACTTGTCTGAGATGAAGAAAGGGCATCTTCGGAAACGACTTCAAAGGTTTCATTATTTACGCTGATTTGCGTCAGATAGTCGGTCACTCCTGAAAAAATATAGCCACCTAAACTTTGTTCGGCTGTTTGATAGGTGCAATAATACCAAATGTTCGAGGCGGAACTTACTTGCTGACCAGAAATGTTTCCCAAAAAGTTGAGGGTGATGGATGTATCAATATCTGCAATTTTTGTTGAACTTAAATTGGGGGAACTATAAAGAGAATATGGTACAAAAAGTTTGAAAGTTGCAGAGGCATAAGGTTTTTGCGGAGTGCCGTTCATAAGAGAAACCTTATCTTTTTTTACATAGCCATCAATGCCGCTGTAAGAAACTTTGAAATAATCATCGACTGAATATTCAACTTTGACGAAATAGGAATAAGGCAACTCAAAAATTGCTGAATTTTCACTTGGCGTTGAGCACAAATAAGTTGCTGAGTTTGTAATTTTCGCATAATATAATTTTTCTTCATCTGCGAATGCATAGGTTGGAGTTGCCAAACCAAAAAATATGATAAAAATTGATAAAATTAATGATATCTTTTTCATGCTTTAAGTTTAATTGATTTTTTATGTGTTGAGGCATGAGATTTTTGTCGTTATTTTAAAATTTTAGTTTAATTTTGTTTAAAGAGGCTGGAATGGAGCAAGAAATAATAAGAAAGATACTTAAACTTGAAAAGACTATCATAGATAGGTTTAATTCAAACAAACTAAATTTTTACAACAAAAAGGGCAAGGTGCACAAAAAGCAAGTTTTGTTTCATAAATGCAAAAAACGAAATCGCTGGGTGTTTGGGGGAAACCGCTCTGGAAAGACAGAATGCGGAGCGGTTGAAGTTGTTTATATGGCATGCGGAAACCATCCTTATCGCAAAAACAAAGTTACGGAAGGATGGGTAGTAAGCCTTTCACGGCAAGTTCAAAGAGATGTGGCGCAGAAAAAAATTTTGCAATATCTCCCTGCATCGTCCATTGAGAAAATTGTTATGGTAAGTGGGGAGCAAGGTAGTGCGGCAAATGGAATAATCGACTTCATCTTGGTACACTCACAGGCAGGTGGCACAAGCAGAATTGGATTTAAAAGTTGCGACCAAGGCAGAGAAAAATTTCAGGGTTCGTCATTGGATTATGTTTGGTTTGATGAAGAGCCTCCATTTGACATCTACCTTGAATGCAAGATGCGTGTGCTTGATAGATGTGGGGATATTTTTGGCACAATGACACCGCTTAAAGGGTTGACATGGGTTTACAATACAATCTACATGAACGACAAAGCGGACAGCGAGATTTGGTATGAAACCATGGAATGGGCGGACAACCCATATCTGTCAAAAAAAGAAATTGAAAGCATGACGAAAAGCCTGTCGGCTGACGAGTTGGAGGCACGCCGTTATGGCAAATTTATGCAGACTTGTGGCATGGTATACAACGAGTTTGATGAGAAAATTCATGTCATTGAACCTTTCAACATTCCGCCTGAGTGGCAAGACAATATTTCAATCGACCCGGGTCTTCACAATCCGCTTTCTGCCCATTTTTATGCGGTTGATTTTGATGGAAATGTTTATGTTGTTGCAGAACATTACGAAGCACAAAAATCGGTCGAACATCATGCAAACAGAATTAAAGAAATCGCAAAAAAATTGAATTGGAAAACAGACAGCAGAGGACATCTGCATGCACTTATTGATTCTGCGGCAAATCAAAGAACTCTTGCAAGCGAAAAGAATGTTGTAGAACTTTTTTACGACAACGGAATTATTGTTAATGCAAAAGTCAACAAAGACCTTTTCTCAGGAATTTCTGTTGTAAAATCTTATCTTCGCACAGCAGATGGAAGTACAAGGCTTTACATTTTCAAAAACTGCGTTAATTTAATTCGAGAAATTAAGGGATATTTTTGGGGTGATGGCGATGCGCCAATTAAAAAGGATGACCATGCTTTGGATGAAATGAGATATTATCTTATGACCAAACCAATTTCAAAGCCGATTGAACAAAAAACAATTATTCAAAAAGACAAAGAAAAAATGAGCAGGCGATTAAAATGGATTTAAAACCTGTAAAAAATTAAAAATAAATAAATTAATTCGTCAAAATTCAACAAAAAATATAAAAAAAATAAATAATTTGATAATATATTTGGAAAAATAAATAAAAATGTGTTAAATTAATTCCAAGAGGGTAAACATGAAGAAAATTTTTAAAAGTTTCATAATTTTATTTATTTTTTGCCTGACTTTCACTTTTGGTGGATTTTTTAACACACTCACCACTTCAGCCGAAACTTCAACCACAACTGGAAAGACGGTTCCTATTTCAAGCGCTGAAGAACTTAAAGTATATATAAACACA
>CAZQFT010000019.1:0-9790 GCA_964592565.1 uncultured Lachnospiraceae bacterium | reverse complement strand
TGAGAATATCGACCTTTCGTCAATTTCAGATTGGATTCCAATAGGCAGTAGTTATCCATATTTCCGCGGAGTTTATGATGGAAATCGCAAGATTATTTCAAATTTGACCATAACAACAACTTCTAACGAATACTATGCTGGCTTATTTGGAGTTATTGAGGTTGGCACAGTCAAGAATTTAACTCTGGAGAATATAAACATTAATGTGAGTTTGTCACATGTAGGAGGAATTGTTGGTCGGACGATCGGCGCCACAATTGACAATTGTTTTGTAATGGGGACGATAAGTGGACTTAATTCCATAGGCGGAATTGCGGGAAGTGTTTACGACAGTTCGACAGTCAGGGATTGTTTTTCTTCGGTGACAATTTCAGGGCAACACAATGTTGGCGGAATTGCGGGAAGTGTTGATTTGGCGTCTTGGTATAGTTTTAATAGTTTTAATAGATGTGCAAACTACGGAGATATCTCTGCGAAAAATTATGTTGGCGGAATCGTGGGATATGTACATGGTGCCGCGGGCATTTTTGATTGCTACAACACTGGATCAATTATTGGATCTCATAATGTCGGTGGCATTGTTGGGCAGTCGCATTGTCAAGCGGATCCAGAAAGACTGGTGTATATTGAAAGATGTTACAACACAGGTTCGGTTTCTGCATATAGGTGGGGTGCAGGAATTATTGGTTGGTCTTATGGAGTACAAATGAAAAATTGCTTTGCGGAATTTTCACTTACTTTGACTGTTATGCCAGATACTAAAACAAGTGGTGATGGTCTTTGTGGTGGCTATTCAACTGATACAACTAATTATTCTTCCACTATTCTCGAGAATTCGATTTGGTATGTTCTTAATCTTACTCTAGGCTCAAATGGTGATTATTATGATTGCACAACTACTGGAATCAGCGATGGTGGCACCGAATGTTTGTTGTTTTATGATGGATTTTCAACCTATATTGCTCCAAATTGGCTATATGGTGCCGATTGCTCTTCCACTTGGTATTATAATTCTTCATTAGGAGACTATCCAATTTTGGCTTCTGCAATTTGGTGGGTTACTGGCGACGCAGGTACATCATCTGACCCATTTGAGATTGACAGTGTTGATGATTTGCGCCACTTGGCAATTAGAACAAACATGGGGATGTCGGCGTATGACATTTATTTCAAGCAGACAGACAACATTGATCTTTCACTGATTTCAAGTTGGACGCCAATTGGTGGTGCATACGCTGATAAATCCACTTCCTTCCATTCAAACTATGATGGTGGTAGTTATGAAATTGCAAATATGACATTGGGTTTCTATACATATGCTGATTGTTTGGCTTTGTTTGGACGAGCGCAAGGTGGAACATTAAAAAACATCTTTCTTACAGATGCAATAGGAACAGATTTATCATGCGAAGATGTTGTTGGTGGGATTGTTGGTTCTGCAACTTCTGTTACAATTACAAATTGCCATGTTTCCAATATATCACTTAGTTCAATAAATGCCATGGGTGGCTTAGGTGGATATATCTACAATGCTTTTGTTAAAAATTGCACTGTGACTGGAACAATCACCTCTACAGCGGATTACGCAGGGGGATTTGCAGGACAGTTGGTGGCCGTCAGTGCTTATGGTTTGGTTTTTAATGGAACTGTCACATCGACAGGCTCTTCTGTTGGTGGGATTGTTGGTTTTGCAAGTGATTCGGTAATCTCTGGTGTAACAATTCAAGGCGGCTCGGTTTCGGGGGCAAGCAATGTTGGTGGCGTTGCCGGATCGTTTGCAGGCGGAAATAATCGTTATACAATCAAAGGTGCAACTAACAAAAATATTGTTGGCGGAACTAGTGAACGAATAGGTGGAATTGTTGGATTTTGCACAGGAGCATTTATTCAGCAATGCAAGAATGAGAGGAGGATTGTTTTACAAAATGGCACATGTGTTGGCGGAATTGTCGGCAGTGCCAGTGAGGCTTCTGCAATTCAAGAGTGTTACAATACTGGTGTAATTCACGCATACGGGACAACGACAATGGTTGGTGGAATTGCTGGTCAACTTGGGGATGCTGAAATCAACTCTTCTTATGTGAACTATATTTCTGGCTGTTACAATAAGGGGCAGGTTGGTACTCAAACCACAATTCAATATGTAGGTGGAATTGTTGGAAATGTATTATATAATTCACGAATAAACCTCAATTACAATGTTGCCGTAATGTATGCTTCCTCGTCACAAGTCAAAGGCGGTATTGTGGGAAGAGTAGAAAATATTAAACAGATTACTCTTTATTTGAATTATTATACAACAGGGCTTGCGTCATATGGGGTTGCTTATAATGCATTAAGCAACGCCAATGCAGTACCAATCTCCGACCTTGCAACTCTGGCGAAAGATGAAACGTGGAGTTTTTATTCATCTTGGGATTTTACTAGCATATGGACGATAAAAAAATATCTAAATGATGGTTATCCAGTTTTTCAATCGGAAGTTGAATATGTCTTAATTCGATTTGTTTCGAATGGAGGCGAGGGGGTGATTGAACAAGTCAAAACCTACATTGGAGATAATTTTGAATTGCCAGCAAACACATTCACACGAACTGGTTTTTGGACAAACGGCTGGAATGATAAATATAATTCATATCCAATGGAGGATGGAGGGCTCGATGGAAATGTTATAACTGATGTTCCAGACCATTTTAACTTATCGACAGTTGAATTGACAAAAGATATGATTGACGAAGATGGATACATAACATTCTACGCTAACTGGAGAGCAAAAGAAAAAGATGTGACGATTGACTTTATGTTTAACAAAGATGGAACTTGGGATATGACTGACCGCGAAGGATTTTCGTTTGATTTAAACTCATATTACTCTATATGGGCGACTGGACATGACAATAACACAGAAAATTATTTTATTGAACATCCGATTGCTTCTTTTTCGTCAATTATTCGTGCGGGGCAGGCACTTTATTTCAGCAACATAACTTGTCCAGACGGTTGGGTTTATGTTGGCTTGACAACAGATTCGACAACTCCGCCAGAATCTACGAACAGCATTTTGACGGAAGAAAACTGCTATTTGGAAGATGACGAAGAGCCAATTACATATTATCTATGTTTCAAATATCTTGGCGAATGCGAGTTGCTGAAGTATGACAGCCAACTTCAATATTTCTATTTTGAAGACGGCGAAATGCCACAAACAGCGGTTTCGACATATGATACAGCGTTCAATACGCTTTTGACAAATGTATATGACAGTTCAACTGGAGGTAGTTTTACATCCAATGGCATTACATTTATGACACAAACCTATACATATGCAAGTGGAGAAGACAGCACTTTTGAAAGTTACAGTGGACAACGCTTTATGGGATTTGTTATGCCTTCTACATGCACATTAAAACTTCAAGACCCAACTGCAAGCAGTTTGACATATTCGTCTTACACATTCTCAGAAGGCACAACATATTGGTTTAGATATGACCCAATTCGCTGGAGAGTAAGTGACTATGGTGTTGCAATCACAGCACCGCCGAGTGATTGGGCATTGATAGGTGATATAACCAACAATACAAAAGTTGTATCAGACATCTTGTGGTGGGATGCTGTAAATGATAATTCAACAAATCCGCTTGCTGTTGGTAGTTATGCTAACGAAACGGACATTTACACAAAAATTGCAAGTGGGTTGACAGGTAATACAGATTTTGGCTGTGAAAGTATAACTTCCGCAAGTTACAGCATAGAAGGTTTCAACGGGGCGGCAAAAAACAATAAAGTTGTTGAAACTACAACAACAGCAACTGTAATTTTTGCAGGACTTGATGAACTTGAAGCAAATCAAAGTGAGTTGAACAGTTATGCGAGTGCGTTTGTATGCGTTCTTGCTGGAAAAAATCAAAATCAATTTGTGGAATATTGGACGCGCGACATTGGACAACAAATCGGCTGTGGAACTTCTGTGACAAAAAGCGGAACTGTTTTGACAAACAGTTATTGGAGCACAGCGAAAGGTGTTCGTTTTGCTGTCTGCATGACAAAAGTTGGAAATGCAGGATAATAAGCGTTTGATATTTGGCATATAAGTGTAAATAACGTTTTCAAATTTTGCATTGAAAAGCAAATCCATTTCATTGGGCAATAGTTCAACCTCGATTTATCTGCTCTTTAAGAAAGTAAGTGATAACAGATTGGAATATAACTAAGCATTTACAATGTTTTGTGCATTAAAGTCTGCATTTGTGCAGGCTTTTTTTGTTGATTTGAGCGATAAATGTTGTTTTAAGGTGGGGACTGGATGCCTTTTTGTGTGGCTGCGACTGGTTTGTTTCTTTTAAAATGGCGTGGTTGGTCTTATTTTGGGTGGGTGTGCATAGATTATTGTGAATAACATTTTTTTTGGAGGCAATAATGAAAGTGAAAGCATTAAAAAGTGACAAAAATGGTTTGCTTGGCTGTGTTTTGAAAGGCGTTTTGGTTGGGCTTTGTGTTGCACTTGTTGGCATCTTGCTGTTCGCGTTTGTCTTGAGGTTCACAAACATTTCTGACAAAATTATCTCGCCAGTCAATCAGGTTATCAAAGGGGTGAGCATCTTCTTTGGCGTTTTTATTGGCATGAAAAAACACAAGGCTAACGGGCTCTTGAGCGGCTTTTTGATTGGTCTTTTGTTTACTGTTGTTGCGTTTTTGGTGTTTTCTTTGCTTGATGGGGCTTTTGTTTTTGACAGAACTTTTTTGAACGACATAATTTTTGGCAGTATTATCGGCTCAATTTGTGGAATTATTTGCGTTAATTTGAAAAAAAATTAAATTTTTAATTGACATCTGCCCCATAATGTATTATACTTATTTAGTAATTTTGGACAATGAAGCGTTATGCTTTTTTTAAGGGGAAATGATGGCTAGAAGTAAAAGTAGAACTAAAAAAAATTCCATTCTAAATTTTGTTGCCATAACAATTGTTACAATTTTGGGACTTGTCTTGGCTTTTGGAACTTTTAATATTCCTTTCACAAACTACACCTACAATGGTTTTATGAACTCAATTTCTTTGGGACTTGACCTTGCAGGTGGTGTTTCTGTGGTTTATGATTGCTCTCTTGCAAAAGACAGCAACACTCAAAATCTTGATACTGCAATTGATGCGACCGTTACAAGACTTTCAACAGTTATTGGAAATGAATATTCTGAAGCAAACATCACTCGTCAGGGTGCGACAAAAATCAGAATTGAAGTGCCTTCAGTAACAGATTCTGACGAAATTTTTGAACTTATTGGAGAGCCAACTCCGCTTTATATGACACTTGAACAAAGTGCAACTGCTGAGGCAAAAATTTTGGGTACTGACATTGCTGAAGTTTACGCAACTTACAATTCAGAAGAAAAAAAATATGGTGTAACTGTAAACTTTACCGATGAGGGTGCTGAAAAGTTTGAAAATCTTACATCCGAGGCTGCAAGCGGAAGTCAAACAATTTACATCTATTTAGGGGATATTGATGATTCTGCTGATTTGACACTTACTTGTGAAGAAAAAATCTCTGGTGGTTCGACTTTTATTTCTGGAAGTTTTGAAACATATGAGGATGCTCAAAACTATGCACTTCAAATCATGAGCGGAACATTCAATGTTTCTCTTGAACTTGTTGAAAGTTCAGTAATTTCTGCTACTTTGGGTGCTGAAGCATTGAAACTTGCAATCATTGGTGCTGTCGTTGGACTTGTGCTTATCATGGTTCTCCTTTGGTGGCGTTATGGCGATTTCGGTTTGCTTGCATCTTTCGCACTTATTATGTATATCATCTTGATGCTCTTCTTCTTGCAAGCAATTTCATTCGTTCAATTGACTTTACCTGGTCTTGCTGGAATTATTTTGAGTATCGGTATGGCGGTTGACGGAACGGTTATCATCTTTGAGCGTTTTAGAGATGAATATCGTCAAGGAAAGAAAATTCCTCTTTCTGCAAAGGCTGGCTTTAAGCGAGCATTCTGGCCAATCTTTGACAGTAATATTACAACAATTTTGACAGCGGTTGTGCTTTACATTTTAGGAACAGCATCAATTCAAGGTTTTGCAATTACACTTCTTATCGGTATTGTTCTTTCGATGTTTATGAACCTTGTAATTTTGCGTTTCTTAGTTAAATGGTATCTGCCACTTAACAGCGTGAAATACAAAAAACTTCACTTGCCTAAACAAGTTAGGGTGCTTAAAGAAGAGGACGCAACAGTAGGAGGGCAAGCAAATGACTAAGTTTAAAAAAGCAAGATTATCTATTGATGAAAGACTTGAAAACTCTAAGTTTAACTATTGCAAAAACCTTAAGTGGTTCTTGATTGCTCCACTTGTGATTGTTTTGGTTGGAATTGTGCTTCTCAGCACACTCGGTTTCAATCTTGGAATTGACTTTACTGGTGGTTCAAATATGACAATTTTTGTTGACGGCGAGGGGACTTATTCAAGTCAGACTTACGATGTTGACAAAGATTTAAATGCGATTGAGGGCAAAGTAAACGAAGTTTTGAAAGGCTATGGTCTTTTTGTAAACACAATTCAAAAGACAACAATGAGCGACAAAGACATGGGACTTTCAGAGGGCTCAGCGGTAATTGTTAAATATCAAAACGACAACTCTCTTGAAACAGAAGAAATTGAAAGCATGAACGAAAATATCCGTCTTGCACTTTTAAAGGAATTTGGCTTTGTTTCAGAAGATGTAACACTTGAAACACTTTCTCATGAAACAAACAAAGGACTTGTTGCAAATGGAGGTGTCACAACTGCAAGTGCAAGTGCGGAACTTATGATGAAATCATTTATTGCACTTTTGGTTGCAGTTTTGTTGATTTTGATTTATGTAGCATTCAGATTTGAATTGACAAGCGGACTTGCTGCCATTTTGGCACTCTTCCATGACCTTTTGGTAACAGCATCGGTTATGCTTATTTGCAGAATTGAAATCAATGTTTCATTTATTGCAGCACTTATCACAATTTTGGGCTATTCAATCAATAACACAATCATTATCTTTGATAAGATGCGTGAGGATATGAAATCAAAACAAAATGCAAATGAAAAAATTGACAATGTTTCAATTGCAAACAATGCTGTAAAATCAACAATGATGCGTTCTGTTTTGACAATGATTACAACTTTTATTATGATTTTCATGATTACAGTAATCGGTGTTACAGACATCAGAGAATTTGCCTTCCCAATCATGGTTGGAATTTTGGCAGGTTTCTATTCATCAGTGTTCTTGACACCTGGACTTTGGGCAATTGCTTATCGTCCAAAAAAGAGAAAAAAAGTTGCTAAAAACGACAAAAAACAAGTTGAAGCATAATAAAAAGGCGGAGTTTTTCCGTCTTTTTTTAATTTTTGCGAAAACTTTGTATGTGTTATTTGTTTGCTTTCAAAGTTTTATTTTGATATAATTTAAAGAGAGGTTGAAATGGACGATAATATTATTCTATTTAAGAAGGCGAAACTTTTCAAGAATGGGATTCTAGTAAACTTAGAAACTGGGAGATTGTCAAGAGCGGATTTTTTGGTGGATAATAAAAAGATTGCAGCAATAGAGCCTTGGGGTGAAATTGAAAATTCAGACAAAATAAACAAAACTAATTGTGAGGTTGTTGACCTTCAAGGTAATTTTGTTATGAAGCCTTTTATAAATGCTTTTTGTGATAGTTCAAGTGCAATCGAAAAGTCTTATGGGCTTGAAATAAAAAATATGGATGCTGTGTTGGCAGCATGTGCGGAATTTGGTGAGGAAAAGATTATTGAGGAAGACCTGAAAGTGTTTTTTGCTTCACTCATTACCACAAAATCAACACTTTCAGGAGTTGCGTTTGAAAACGATATGTGGACATTAAGGCACAGAAGATTGAAAAACTATGTCGAAGAGAAGTTTAATTTTGAATATGTTGAAAAGATTGACAAACTTAGCGAAAGTGAGCTGGATGAAATTTGTTTGAGGGTAAATCAAAATAAGTCAAGGCTTATTATAAAAGTTGGACAAACATTGGAGGAATTGGGAACGATTGATAAAACTTACAAAAAACCAGTTTCTCAAGTTTTGGAAGATTTTGGGCTTTTGGACAACAAACCAATAATTGTAGGCGGAAATTGTCTTGAAAAAGACGAACTTGAACTGTTGAGAAGTTATGACTGTTCATTTGTTATTACGCCATATGATGACGGAAGAAATGGGCGAAGACCAACAAATTTAATCACGCTTAAATCTTTTGGATTTGATGTTGGAATTGGCAGTGGAGATGCAGCGGAGATTGATTATTTTGCCTACATGAGACAAATTCTGATGAATATGCGTGCGATGTTTGAAGACAAGGAAATTTTGACAGAGAAAGAAGTTTTGCAAATGGCAACTAATTCAAGTTCGACACTTTCATTGGGTGAAGTTGGTGGTTTGGAAATTGGCAACAAGGCGGCTTTTATTGTAATAAAAAATGAAGAAACGCTTTATGACGACATTTTTAAGACGCTTGTGTGGGAAAAATCGAAAAAAGATGTAATTATGACTGTTGCGGCTGGTGAAATTTTGCAAAAAAATGGTGAAATCCTTATGAAAAATTGGCTCAGTTGTGATAAAATAAAGAATAGGATTAAGCATATTACAAGACGCAAATCCGACAACGATTAAGGAGAAAATAAAATGACAATTGAAGAAAGACTTTCGAGTGAATTTGGGCTTAGACAAGATTACTCAAAAAACATTATCGAACTTATTGATGAGGGGAATACAATCCCATTCATCGCTCGTTATAGAAAGGAAATGCATGGTTCATGCGATGACCAAGTGCTGAGAAATTTCGCGGATAGACTTAAATATCTTCGCAATTTGGATGACGAAAAGGCGAAGGTACAAAAAGTTATTACAGAGCAAGGAAAATGGACCGACGAACTTGCAATTGCTTTGGCGGAAGCAATGACTTTGACTGAAGTTGAAGACATCTATCGTCCTTACAAACCAAAACGCAAAACTCGCGCATCTGTTGCGATTGCTAAGGGGCTTGAACCACTTGCAGACATCTTGCAAGCACAATCAAAAAATTATGTTGTGCGTGAAGAGGCAGAAAAATTTATTACTGAAGAAGTTGAGAGCGTTGATGCAGCAATTTCAGGTGCAAAAGACATTATTGCAGAAAGAATTTCTGACAGTGCTGACCTTAGAAAAGAACTTCGAGAACTTATTGCAAACAAGGCGTTTCTTGTGTGTGCATTGCTTGAAAACGAAAACAATTTGACATATGAAACTTATGACAGATTTAAACAAGAAGTTAAAAACTTGCCAAGCCACAGAGTTTTGGCAATCAACCGTGGCGAAAAAGAAAAATGCCTAAAAGTCGATGTAGAAATTGATGAGAAATTGACAATTCCTGTAATTGAAAAGCATTTCAAGAAAGACAATGAAGACACAAATGTTCTTATGGAAGAAACAATTGCTGATGCGTATGAAAGACTTTTGTTCCCATCTCTTGAAAGAGAATGCAGAAACAATTTGACTGACATGGCAGACGAACAAGCAATCAAAATGTTTGAAGTTAACCTTAAACCTTTGTTGCTTGAATCTCCACTTAAAAACAACATTATTCTTGGTTTTGACCCGGGATATCACAATGGCTGCAAGATTGCGGTTATTGACAAAAATGGTTCTGTTTTGGACACGACCGTTGTTTATCCAACCCCTCCACGCTCTAAGACAGAAGATGCTTTGGAAAGATTGAAAGCAATGATTGAAAAGCATAAAGTTGACATCAT
>CAZQFT010000018.1:0-9887 GCA_964592565.1 uncultured Lachnospiraceae bacterium | reverse complement strand
ATTCTTTCACAAACACATCAATCAACAACACAATCAATGTATTCTTTTACAAACACAATCATTGTGGCGTAAAACTTAGAGTAGAATTTCCAAAATAGACCTGTGGCACACTTCCCACAATCACACTTTCAGCAACAAGCATTTCAGTTACGCTGTCAATTGTGGCAGAATAAGCAGGCAAAATCATGCTGACACTTGCATAAAGATAAATATAAACTTTGTGATTGGTTTGATTTATCCCTGCCGAAACAAACTGACTTTCAAATTCAGAGGTCATCGCCCCAATTGAAACAAGTTTTAAATTCACCTTTGGCCCAACCCCAGTCAAAAAAGGAAGCCCGGTAAAAGCACCAATGGCAACATCAATTCCATTTTTACCCATATTGTCAAGATAGACCTGTGCGACTTGATAAAATTTTCGAGCAATCAGATTAAGCCTGACAGTTTGAAGATAGATAAGACTTATATCACCATTTTGGTCATATTCAATTTCAACCAAATCATCGTAGGTCACATTTTCTTGGCTTAAAACATCATATATCGCATCACTGACAGCAGAAGTGGAAAGAGAAAAAACAGCATGCTCAGTTGCCTCCAAAACAACTGGGTTAACTACACAAAAAACATACGCAATTGACAAGCCAATAAATGCAAAAAAAATCGTCAGACACACAATCGCTTTTCTTCGTTTTTGCTTCTTAAATTTCGCATGATAATATTTCACATGATATTATATGAAATGAAATTTGAAATCTTTACATAATAAATATTTTGTGTAGTATGTATTGCATAATACACAAGATATAGTGTAATATGCATCAAGTTTAATTTAATCACAAATATTTTATGCATCCATTCAATTTATTGCAAAAACATGAGAAACACACTTATATCCACAAACTTTAAAAGAGAAAACAAATCTTTAAAACTGAGGAAAATCAGTATAGAAATATATGGTTATTTTTTTGTATGAGATTTAAAAATTAAAGCAAACAAAAATGCAAATGAAACCGCCGCTGCAATTCCGCCAGCCGTTGCTGATAACCCACCTGTAAACGCTCCCAAAAGCCCATGCGTTTCAACTGCACTAATTGCCCCTTTTGCAAGTGACGCACCAAAACCAATAATTGGAACATTAACTCCAGCCTTTGCAAATTCAGAGATATAATCATACACTCCAATTGCCTGCAAGAAAAGACCAACCATTTCAAATGTAACAAGGATTCTTGCTGATGTAATATTGGTTGTAATAATTAAAATCTCACCAATCATACAAACTGCACCGCCAATCAAGAATACCCACAAATAATCTAAAAACATCTCCACTACAATTCTCCTCCTACGCCTCAATCACAATTGCATGGCAGACACCAGGGACTGTTTCCCCCTGCTGACTTGAAGTTGTGCTTAAAAGCGCGCCAGTTGGCAAAAACAAAATTTTTTTATATTGCCCTTCTCTCAACTTTGCCATAATATAAGAATTAAAAACTGTCGCACAACATCCTGCTCCAGAGCCACCACACAATGTCTTTTGTTCGCGTTTATAATACATTTGCCCACAATCACAATAATTTATTCCGAGCGTAATCCCCTGATCTTCCATTAAGTCAATCAAAATTTCGCTTCCAAGTTTGCCCAAATCCCCCGTCAAAATCAAGTCGTAATCCTCTGGTCTTGTATCAGTATTTCTAAAGTGTCTCAACATCGTATCGCGCGCAGCAGGCGCCATTGCCGCCCCCATATTGTTTACATCATTAACTCCCCAGTCAACAACCTTGCCAAATGTCACCATCGTTACCCTTGGGCCTTCACCTTTAAGCGATAAAATACAAGCCCCAGCGCCAGTAACTGTCCATTGTGCCGTTGGAGGTCGTTGATTTCCTAATTCAAGCGGAAAACGATATTGGCGTTCTGCGGTTGAAAAATGCGAACCCGTTGCACAAACGATATTATCACAATAACCTCCATCCACAAGAATTGATGCAACAGCCATACTCTCTGCCATGGTCGAACACGCACCATAAACACCTAAAAACGGAAACTGAAAAGCACGCGCCGCATAAGATGAACTTATAATTTGATTAAGCAAATCCCCAGAAATCATCATATCAATGTCTTTTACTTGCAATTTCGCCTTCTCCACAACGCCAGTAACCGCCGTTTCCATAATTTTTCGCTCTGCTTTTTCAAAAGTATCTTGTCCAAAACAATCTTCTTTCATAACATAGTCAAAATATAGACCAAAGTTTCCTAATCCTTCCTTTGGCCCTACAATCGAATATGACCCAATGATTTTTGGCTGTTTTTTCAGCCTTATAGTTTGCTCTCTTTGCATATCACCTCCTAAAATAGCCCAATTATCCAATAAATAATTCCAACAACAACACTTGCTGCTGTTCCAAAAACAATCACAGGCCCAGCAATCGTAAACATTTTTACACAAATTCCGTAAACAATCCCTTCACTTTTAAACTCAATAGACGGACTTGCGATTGAATTGGAAAATCCAGTAATTGGGACAATCGACCCACCACCAGCAAACTTTCCGATTTGGTCATAAACTCCAAGCCCAGTCAAGAATGATGCAATAAAAATCAAGACAATAAGCGTATAACTCCATGCCGACTGCTGAGAGATGGAAGGAAAAGCAAACATAATAAAATCGTTTATTCCTTGCCCAATAACACAAATTAAACCGCCTACCCAAAAAGAGTGAAAAAGCGATGGCCAAGGCCGAGTCTTTGGAATTTTTGCACAAACATATTTGTTATACGCCTCATTGCGTTTTTTGTCATCCATAAACACCTCTTTTTAGTTATTTTTTCCGCAAGTTTCAGATTTAAACACATATTTCGCATAAAAAAAGAAATTCTACAAAAATTAATAAAGAACAGAAGGAGGTATTATGAAAAAAATTTTATTAGGAGTTACAGCAACAGCATTAAGCCTTACTCTTGCCGCTTGTGGCACATCTGCAAATGATGCTGCCGTAAAGAGTTTAAGCAACCAACTCGACGAAACTTCAAACACAATTTCTGACTTTAAAATTGTTAATCCGTCAGACATCAGCATGACAAAAGAAACTCTCAGCACGCTTGCAACCAGCGATAATTCAATCTATGACAACTTAATCAATACTCAACAATCACTTCTAAATGAGGAATATTATAAAACTGACATTCTGTCACGCACAGCAAACATAAAAAACTGTCTTTCAAAAGATATAAAGTTGTCTAAAGCACAAATTTCAGCAGTTAAAGACTTGACAAACAACCTTTCAAAATATACCAATTCAATTTCATATACGAAAAGCGAACTAAACTCTGCTGTCAAGTCAGTTTCAACAATGAAGAAAAATGCCAGCAAAAATGCTGACAAAATCAGTGCAAAATTAAGCCGTATCGTCTGCAACTCAAACGCCCGTTCAGCCTACTATGAAAACATTTTAAACACATTAAGTCAATTGGAAAACTTTTTATGTTGCGAGGATTGCAACAATGACACAAGCGAGGAAACAACACAACAACCATCGACGACTGAAAACGAACAATCTCAACCTGCAACTTTACAATCAAAAAACATAGAGAATGAAACAAACCCACAAAATTCCACTAAATCATCTGAAAATCAATCAACACAAAAAGGCCTGCCGATTAACATTGATACTTATGCACCAATGAACAGAAATCTTGATGCCTACAACATGACAAGAACTGGACATGGATATAACGGAGCATATGGATATGGATATGGAAATAATTATGGAAATAATTATTATGGATACAACAGAGCGTATCCATATCCACCAATGGCATACCCTTACGGAAACCTTTACAATTCAAACAACATTAATCGTATGAATTATGGTGCAATGCCAGTTGCTGAAGTTGACGAAAAAAACAACCTTGCTGAACAAAGATTGGAAGACTTTGAAGAAATTAAAGATGGCGAACTAACAAAAATTGATAGCGATACATCATCAGAAAACAAAAATAAAATCACCACTTCATATTCAAATGCACAACCAACAAGCAATACATCAGTTGAAACCAACACAAAAAGTGCTGCTAGAAAATTGGAAGATTTAACAAGCAAACATATTGAAAAAACAGTCAAAAATTCCGCAAAAAACAACGATTTTACAAACAGTAAAGCAGTTGCAACAAATGCAAGAGAATTTAAAAAAATCAAGCCAATTGAAGACAACCGAACACCAGAGGAAATCCAAAAAGATTTGGAGCAACCGATTACTGCACACTAAAACAACGCCATGTATCGCGAGATAAATAACAATACAATAAACTCTGAAACCAATTTTCATTTATTTAAAATTTGATAACCATAAAAGCAAATCAACAAAAAAAAGACTGAATAGGGCAATATGCCAATTTCAGCCTTTTATTTTTTTACCAGCGACCACCGCCGCCACCGCCACTTCCTCCGCCGGAGAAACCACCTCCGCCGCCACCAGAAGAGTGACCACCACTGACGGATGAAATCGTTGAAAGTGTTTTGACAACCTTATGATTAATCATTGTATTTCGCAAAGTTATTGCCATAATATTTAATCCACTAAACATATGGTAGGCAAAATAAGCCGTTGTAAAACTGTCACATTCATACCATTCTGGCTGAATAATCACAACATCCTCAAACTTCTTCATAAACTCGTCACTTACACCCAAAACATAAGCATAAGGCAAAACATCAAAGAACAAATCAGGGGTTTCCTTTGCAAGAACTTCAATTCTGTCTTTTTCAGCAATCAAGATATAGTTTTTCAGCCCCCTTATCTTGCCCAAAATTGCACGCCCTTCTGCTGTATATCTTTCAAGATTAAAACAAACCAATATACACGAGAGAAGCAGAATTAAAGTGTAAAATCTCGAACCAAACGAGTCACTGTAAGGTTCAATCAAAAACATAAGTGTAATCAATCCACCAAGAATAAGAATTAAATTAAGTGCAAAAAAGATTGTAAATTTCTTTTTAGTAATTTTTTCCTTTTGTTTTATGCAGGACGGCAAAATCAACAACCCTAAGCCAAGTGCAATGACCGCAATTATTTCACCAAGCAAGCGTACTCCGCCAACACAAGCCTGATAATAATCTTTATAAACGGCGAAACAAAAAACACCAATTGTAAGAATTGCAATAAGATTATAAAGCCAATCTACAGACTTGTCAAAATAATGTTTTGTGCTTTCTTGAACTGATTTCTTAATGTTATATCCAAGCCCTTCGTCACTTAAATTTAGATTATTGGAAGTTACTTCATTACGCCCATGAAACAAGGAATTAAAGAACAATTTTTCATGTTCCTTTGCTGTTTGTGGCAAATCTTTAAGTTTCGTAATGGTTACATTTCCATTTTGCAATTGCTTAAGTTTGACACAACCCCTCGATGCCCAATAAACTACCAGTGCAGAAATCTCATCGCCTGTAAGTTTGCCATCATTAATATATCCAACCTCAGTCGGAGTCAATCCTTCTGGAGCAGAAAATTCAACAACCTCAACGATTGGGTCTTTCTTTCTCTTTTTTAGGAATATTATCAAAGCAACCAACAATACTATGGCTGTAAACACAAGCAAAACTATGTCCATAACATAACTTTTTTCAATAGCAAAATAACCATCTTCAAATTCATTATAAACACTTAATGCCTCACCATACATCAAATTTGTAACAGTTCCAGATACTGAATTAGTGCCGAAAGAGTAAGTCAATCTTTCATCCCCACTCTCAAAATCCTCTCCATATTGCCCAACATAAAATTTAAATCCTGACGAATCAATCTCGGTTGGAAAAGTTACAGAAAAATCGACATTCGCAATGGATGTATCCCATCCTGTCCCAATAATGTTGAAATAGAACAAATCCATATCAGCAATTCTATCATCACCAATTCTGAAATCATAACTAAAACAATAAGTTTGCTTGCCCAAGATATAGCCGCTCTGCCCCATATAATAAAACATATAACCATATTCTTCATCAGTATCAACCAGTTTTGTTTTTGAGGATGAAGAACTTGAATTATACTTAAAATTGGAAATCTGATTTCGATAAGAAATTGAAACTTGTTTGCCATTTTCGTCAAAATAACTCACCGTCTGAGCAAGCGGCAAATAGCGCGTTATTCCATGTGACAATTCTTCAAAATTTGCCGTAATAGTTTCTGTAATCTTCATTGTTTTGTCTTCCAAAACAACTATATCAACATCATAATCCTCAATCGTATAGCCATAGTCGGGATCAGGCAAATATTGAATATTATTTCCATTAAACAAAAGTGGTGCAGCCCAAAAAACGCACCACACCACAAAAATTATTGCAAAACTAATAATTTTTTTCATACAAATCCTTAAAAACTAAAATTGAACTTTTGGAGCATTTCTTTCTTCTTTAATTTCAATTTCAAACAACACTTTCTTTTCAAATTTAAACCACTTAGCAATCAAATTTGAAGGAAACATTTGGATTTTGTTGTTAAGAATTTTTACGCTTCCATTATAATATTTTCTTGAGTTTGCAATTTCAACTTCCAAAGATTTGAGAGTATTTTGAAGATCCATAAAGTTTTGATTTGCTTGCAATTGTGGATAATTTTCAGTAACCGCAAACAAACTTTTCAATGTTCCAGCAAGCATATTTTCACTTTGCAACTTTTCTTCAGGTGAATTTGCAGACATACAAGAATATCTTGCCTGCATAACACCTTCCAATGTCTTTTCTTCGTGCTTAGCAAAACCCTTTACAGTTTCAACAAGATTTGGAATCAAATCATAACGCTTTTTCATGTAAACATCCATTGTTGAAAAAGCCTCTTCAGCGTTATTTCTGAGTTTTATAAGCGTGTTGTAAATTGAAATAATCCAAGAAATGATTATAACTACACCCAAAAGTAAAACGCCAAAAACAACCAACAATACAATCGCCCAAACTGGCATATTACACCTCCTAAATGATTATATTGAAATTATAGCACATATAATGCAAAAACACAAAACAATTTTATTTATTTTTTTTCTTTTTTCTGTAAACTGCCAAAGAAACTTTTGCAAAAACAAAAACTACAAACAACACAGCAAAAACCATGAAATAGATAAATATTACTGAATGTTCTCCATCAAACAATGAGACTGTCGCTGTCTTAAATGAAACAATAATTTCACAATCTTGATTAACATTTTCAACTCTGAAAGAATTATTTTCGAACTGAACTTTTTCCCCATTTATTGTAATAAAATCAACAACATACCCTTCGCTGCAAACAATATCAAATTCTAAATCACTGCCATATGCCACATTAGTTGAATCAGTCAAAACGCCCCTTCTGAAGACACTTCCCCCCTTTCCCACAATTACCGTGACATTATATTTAAGCATTTTGAAATTCACATCTACAATCAAATCTTGAACTACACCTTCAATGGTGTAAACATTGCTTGTTGATGTGATTTCTTCGCCATTTACAAGCACTGAATCAATACTATATCCGTCCTTTGATTCAACTACAAACGAGAAACTTGCGTTTCTTGCAACGGTTGATTTATCAACTTTCAAACCATCAACCAATACTTCTCCGCCGTCTTCAACATAAAACTGAACATCTAAAATTTCCTTTTCTTTTGTGGAAACAGCAAATATCAAGTCTTCGGAAAGCAACTCAACACTAATCGGCGATGAGACTGATTGATTATTCAAAGTAATTCCTTCGATCTCATATCCGGCCTTAGCAGAAACCTCAATTTCATAATCAAACCCCTCAAAAAGTTCGGTTTGGGTGCTTATAATTTCCCCATCAACATAGACATTGAAATCGCCGTCAGTAAAAGATATATTATGTGTTTCTGCGTCATCGCTTAAAACAATTAAATTTGTTTTTGTACTTGTTGTTTTGTTTCCAAATTTATCTGTCACAGAAACAGAAATTTCATACTCTCCAATGGTCAAATTTGTGAGATTAAGTTTTATGACATATTCATACTCTTCAATCAGCGTCATAACAGATGTAACTGAAGAAAGGGATGAATTTAAAACATAGTCAGCAGAGAACCCAATAATTCCAAGTTCCAGTACAAGTCCATCACTTTTCTTAACAAGTTTTCGATCAGAAAAGTCGTCAATTATTCTTAAAGTTAAATCATAGAAATCTATGTCATTATCTTTTGCAAAAGTTTCAGAAACTGTGGCGTCATAACCGTAAATCTTTTCCAAAGCCAAATTGCTTTGAATATCAAAAGTTTGAATATTTTGCCCAAGAAGAATCGTCTTAACACCCGAGCCTGAAATCGCATGTTGCCCAACTTCTGTAACATAAGGCAAATGAAGAGAAGTAAGTTTTGAGTCATTTGCAAAAGCAAAACTGCCAACCTTAGTTGCGTTTGCAAAAGAAACCTCACTTAAATTACTGCAATATCTGAATGCCTCATTACCAATTTGTAAAGATGGACTTTCAGAAACCACCTTTTCAATAATCGCATTTGAATAAAAAGCACGGCTATTAAACTTAAAACTGTCAACAGTAGGCAAATATAAGAGTTTCACTTTACTGTCATTAAAAGCCCCTTCGTCAATGGCAACAATATCGACCCCACCAATTTCATCCTGCACCTTTAATGTCTCAAGTTTACCCAAATATTTTGTCAAAACAAGCCCACTGCTTGTTGTTTCAAAGTTGTAATTTACTGACAAATCAATGTTGTCAAAATAATAGACATATGAACATGAATGACTTTTTTTCAAAACACTATTATCAGAATTATATACATACGCAACCGCCGTAATTTTTGTTGTCTTTGAAACTTTAAAAGGATTTGCATAAAGTGTTTTATTTGCCGCAGTAATGTCAAGAGAAACCGTATTCTCATCAGTTGTATAATAAATTTTTACATATTCACCAGCAGAAGAATTATACTCTCCGTCATAAGTAAGAGAAAGTGAAAATTCTGATGTTGCAAGTTCATTATCATTGCTAAATTCCACATAGCCAGATGTTAATATACCAATATTTTTTAAACTTATAAGCCCATAACCATAATAATCATCTCTTTCGCCACTTGAAACAGGAAATTGTCCCGTTAAGTGAAGTTGAGATTTGTCTGCATTTTGACGCAAAAGCGTAAGAAGTTCATCAAAATTATAGTCACTGAAATCGGGATTTGAATAAACAAGAGCAACTGCGGCCGTAACATGTGGCGCAGCCATAGAAGTGCCACTATCAGTCCATTGTGCAGTAGAACTTCCAATGTATGCACTTTTAATTGAAGTTCCCGGAGCGGCAAAGTCAACATGTGGACCATAATTGCTGTACCCCCAGTGTGTCTTGCCATAACTGTCAACGTATCGCCCACAAAAAACAAGATTTCTTCCTGTTGAAATTTCATAACCTTGCTGTACAGCAGACACAGTAATCGCACAATCTACATTTGCAGGACTAGCATAAGCAGTGTTTCTGTTTTCATTTCCTGCAGAAACAACAGAAATAATACCATTGTTATAAGCATTTATAACCGCATTCGCTAATGATGTACTTCTTATACTTACACTTTCTCCATCTGCCGAAGAAGAGTCATCGACACCAATACTCATATTCATCACTTTAAGCCCTGGCAATGATGAAGTAGACAATGAAATTGCATAATTTATTGCACTTACGATTGATGAAACATAACCTTTGCCTGCAGCATTCAAAACCTTAAGTGGCAAAATTTTTACATTTGAAAGTGTAGCCTCGGCAATAGTTCCACTGACATGCGATCCATGACCGCACATATCTTCATAAGCATATTGTGTTGTCACAGTTTCTGTTACCCAAGAGCGAGCATAGGCGTGTAAAATTCTCCCCTCAAAAAGCACATGGGATGTATTGATTCCGCTGT
>CAZQFT010000017.1:0-9899 GCA_964592565.1 uncultured Lachnospiraceae bacterium | reverse complement strand
ATTTTTTTGAGATATAAGAAAAAACTAATTTTGACAGGCGAAGTACTTGGAGAAAGCATAGAAATGCTTTTTATGATAAAGATTGATAAATAGGAGAATAAAATATGTTGGAATTTGCAGGGCGTTTTAGTGACCCTAATTTGCTGATAAAAGATTTTAAGTTTTGGGCGGTCGTGTTTAAGGATTTGCCTTCAACTTTGGGACAGGTTGCTTTCATTTTGAAAAGAGAAACACCAGATTTTTCAAGTGTAAAACCAGAGGAGATGCAAGAATTTCCTGTTGTTTGCAAGTGGTATGAAGACAAGATCAAGAAACTTTATGGTGCAAGTAAGTTTAACTATTATGCTGTGATGATGAGGGAGCAATTTGTACACTTTAATGTATATCCTAGATATTCAAATCAATTGGAAGTGTATGATATGATTTGGGAAGATTCTGGTTGGCCAAAGAAGTTGATAGATGTCAAGATTGAAATTCCAGAACATATAAAATTGCAAATAATTAATGACTTAAAAAAGTAATATGCCTGCTTATTATTGTTTAGTTTTTAAATGAACAAGTTAAAGAAGATTATACATGTGCTTAATCTTCTTTTTTTTGGTGATAATTTGTTATGGGACTTGAAATGTATAAAAAAAAGAGAGATTTTAACAAAACAACAGAACCAAGTGGGCAAAGTTGTGGCAAAAGAAACCAAAAGACAAAAATTGAAGATATGGAAGAGATTTCGAAGGAACTGCAAAAAGGTTTATCGAAAGGAAAGTCGATGAAAAAGGGAAAGCATAAAGGGATTTTTGTTGTACAGTTTCACAGGGCAAGGCGTGAACATTATGATTTTCGACTTGAGTGGAGAGGGGTAATGCTGAGTTGGGCTGTGCCAAAAGGGTTGTCTTTCGACCCAAAAGAGAAAAGGCTTGCTGTGCATGTTGAAGATCATCCGATTGAATACACTGATTTTGAAGGGGTTATTCCAAAAGGGCAATACGGTGCTGGTTCAGTTTTGATTTGGGATAAGGGAACTTTTTTGCCACTTAATGACTTCGATGAGGGTATTAAAAGCGGAATGTTGAAGTTTAAACTTTTTGGACAAAGGCTTGTTGGTGCTTGGGCATTGGTGAGATTGAAGGATGAAAAGAATTGGCTTTTGATTAAAGAAAATGACAAATTTGCAGACGCTGACCATGATTTGAGTGAATTTGATGTGAGTGTTGTAAGTGGCAGAACAAGTGAAGAAATTGTAAATCATCATGATTTGTCTTTAAGAGGAAATCCTTTCTCATGGACAGAGGCTCAACTTGTTAAACTTGGGGATATAATTCCTAAGGGGAAAGAATGGGTGTTTGAGATTAAGTATGATGGCTACCGAATTTTGACCTACGCTGAAAAAGGCCGCGTAAAATTTTTTACAAGAAATAAAAAAGATTTCTCTGATAAGTTTAGAGAGGTAGAGAATGATTTATTGAAATGGTCTGGTGCAAGGGCGTTTGTTTTGGATGGAGAAATGGTAGTTTTAGACGAGCATGGACGAAGTGATTTTCAGGCATTACAAAACCATTTAAAGATGAGGGAAACACAAACACTTGTTTATATGGTTTTTGACTTGCTTGCTCTCGATGGTGAGGATTTGCGTGGGCTTACACTTATTGAGAGAAAGATGCGATTGAAAGAATTTTTAAAGAGTTCTCCCGAAAACGTTGTTTATAGTGACCATGTTGTGGGCAATGGGGAAGCGGTTTTTGTCGAGGCACAAAAATTGGGGCTTGAAGGAATTGTTGCAAAATTGGCAGAATCGAAATATTTGGGCGGTCGAAACGGCGATTGGCTGAAGTTTAAGTGTAGGAAGCGGCAAGAGTTTGTTGTGGGAGGATATACTCGTTCTGAAAAGAAAACAAATGGGATAAGTTCGCTTTTGGTCGGCGTCTTTGAAAAGAAAAAGTTTGTTTTTGTTGGTTCGGTGGGAACAGGTTTTAACATTAAAGAACAAAAAGAATTGATAGAAGTTTTTGACAAGGTTAGAACTGAAACATCCGCTTTTGACAAGCAAATTGAAAAACAAAAGACTGGCAAAATTTTTTGGTTGAAACCAGAAATTGTTGTTGAGGTTGAATATGCGGAATTAACGGCAGAAGGCCTTTTGAGGCAGGCGAGTTTTAAAGGCTTTAGAAGTGATAAATCACCAGCAGAGATTGTTTTTGAAGAAAAAATTGATGATGAAGAAATTCAATTTGCTAAAAATGATGAGGATAGTATGAAAAATGCTTTGAAGACAAGAGACAAGAAGACAAAAGACCAAAAAGATAAAAACGACAAAGGGAAAATTGTTGTTGAGGGGATTGAAATTTCAAATCCAAACAAAATTTTGTATGAAGATTGTAAAGTTAGAAAGATTGATGTTGTCAATTTCTATGTTGCAGTCGGTCAGAGAATGTTGAACTTTATAGAAAACCGCTTGCTGAGTGTTGTGCGATGTCATGGAAAAGTAGCAAAAGGGCGTGAATTTTATAAAAAACATCCAACAGTTGACATGGAGGGCGTTAAGGTGGTTTCCGTTGAAAATTCTGAGGGCGAAAAGTCCGATTATTTTTGTGTTGACTCACTGCAAGGGATTATTTCGCAGGTGCAACTTGGCACAATTGAATTTCATGCTTGGGGAAGTCGTGTTGAAAAGTTACATCAGCCAGATGTTATGGTGTTTGATTTAGACCCAGACGAAAAATTGGGGCTTGAACATGTTAGGAAGGGCGTGAAAGATTTGAAAAAAATCTTGGACGGTTTGGGATTAAAATCTTTTTTGAAAACAAGTGGTGGAAAAGGCTATCATGTGGTTGTTCCTTTTATGCCAAGTGTTGATTGGGAAACATTTCATGATTTTGCGGAAAATGTTGCAAAATTGATGGAATGTAAATGGCAAGGAAGATACACAAGCAATATGAGAAAAGATTGCCGTGAAGGCAAGGTTTTTATAGATTGGGTCAGAAATGGGAAAGGTGCAACAAGTGTCGCTCCATACTCTTTAAGAGCAAGGACGGGTGCAAAAGTTTCTGCGCCAATTTTTTGGTCAGAACTTGACAAAATTTCTCCAGATGGGATTGATATTTTTAGTGCAGTGAAGAGATTAAAGAAAAAAGATCCATGGGCGAATTTTTGGAAAATTAATCAAGAATTAAAAACAAAATAAGCAAGATTAAATCCTGCTTATTTTATGTTTTTTAAGAAAGTTTTGTTTGTAATTTCAATTTTTGAAACCTTTTCAAGTTTTTTGAATATTATTTTTTGGAATTTTTTACGCTTCACATCTTTCACAATTTTGAAATTGCCATCTTTTGAATAGGTTGTAAGAAGTTTTCCAATATATTCTTTTGTGTCGACATCAATAAACGCTTTTTTTGTTTTGTATAGACGAGGATACACGATTGAATATGCTGCGGCAAGGTCGCAAGTTGAAATGATTTTTTCTGGATACTCAGGCTCCCAATATGTTTCATAAGTTGTGGCAAGGAACTTTCCGTATTTGCCCATTTTTGAAATTTCGCCAACTTGTTCTTCTGAAAAATAAGTTACGTCTCTTCCGATGTTTGAAGGGCACAATGTGATTGGAAGTCCAGTTTTTGCTGTGATTCCAAAGGCGATTGCATCGGTGCGAATGTTGAATGAGCGATAGTTTGGATTTGTTCTGATTCCGTCTGGTGCTCCGCCCATCATAACAATTTGTTTTACGAGAGATATGCTGTCTGGATATTTTTCGAACATTGTTGCAACATTTGTGTGAGGTCCAAGTACATATATTATGATTTCATGTGCGTTTGCCTTTACAACTTCATACATTGCGTCTGCACAATCTTTCTTCATTGGCTTGTGTGTTGTTGTTTTTGGAGGCATGTAAAGACCCATTCCTTCAGGACCATGAACATGATAGGCATATTCATTATTTGGCAACATTCTTTCTTTGTATCCATTTACGATTGGGATGTCTTTATTGAACAAATCAAGAAGATGACAAGCATTTCTGCTGGCTTGTTCAAGAATGACATTTCCAGTTGAAACACTTATGAGTTTTATGTCAAAAACAGGATCATTTAAAAGTAATGTCAACGCTGTTGTGTCGTCAACGCCCGGGTCTGTATCAATAATAACTTTAAATTTTTTCATATTCACACTTCCTTTAAAACTTGCAGATAAATTATAAAATATTTCATCAAAAAATGTAAAGCAAAACTTAAAAAAATCAAAAAATATTATTTAATTATCAATTTTGTTGAAAAAAATGCTATTTTATTTTGTTTTTTTTGTTTGTTGTGATATTATATTCATATGGAAAAGAAAAAATCATCAGTTTTTAAAATTATAATGACATTGCTTTTTGCAATCATAATTTTTGGGGCATATTTTTATGTAATTTTTGGACAAATTAATGAGCCTTTGAAAGATTCATATTTTAAATATGGCTGTGTATGCGCTTGCTTCTTGTTTGCATTGCTGTTTTTGCGAAAAAACATTAAACAATTTTGGGTGACGTTTGCACTTGCGATCGCAGTTGTCGCTGATTACTTTTTGATTTTGTTTCCTTCAGAACAAAATCAATTGATAGGCGTTTGCGTATTCTGTGCAATGCAACTTGTGCTTGTTTTGTACACTTTGACACTAAACAAATCAATTGGGGCAAAGGTTGTCAATCTTGCTTTCCGTGTTGCGCTTTGCTTGGTTGCTTATTTTGTTCTTCCACTTTACTTTGAACTTGGCTTGCTTGAGATGCTTTCTGTTTTGTACATTATCAATTTCTTTTTTACAATTATATGTCTGCTTTTCCACATCAAAACAGAAGCAGTTATGCTTATTGGGGCGTTGTTGTTCTTTGCGTGTGACATTTTTGTTGGGCTTACAAGTGGGGCGGCGGACATCCTTGGCATTGCGGGAAGTGCATTTATGGAATTTTTGTCAAATTATGATATGATTTTCTATTGCTATATTCCTGGGTTGTTCTTGATTGCATTATCATCAGTTTGGAGAAAGGGTAAAAAAAATGAAGACATATGATTTTAAATCTATTGAAAAAAAATGGCAAGAAAAATGGGTGAATGAAAAATCTTTTCAAGCAATCGATTTTCATCCAACAAAACCAAAATATTATGTATTGTATGAATTTCCAAATATAAGCGGAAGTTTGCATATGGGGCATTTAAAAGGCACTGTACCAGCGGATGCCTTGGCACGTTTTAAACGCTTGCAAGGTTATAATGTTTTGTTCCCTATTGGAGGGGATTCTTTTGGTTTGCCTGCCGAAAATGCAGCAATCAAAACTGGAATTGACCCACATAAGTTTGTTGAAGAGGGCACTGAAAGAATTTTTGGACAATTTAAGCAACTTGGACTTTCTTTTGATTGGGACAGAACTTTCTGCACAAGTGATGCAGATTATTATAAATGGACTCAATGGATTTTCTTGCAACTTTATAAGCACGGAAAGGCTTATAAACAAAAGGGAAAAGTTAATTTCTGTCCAAAATGCCAAACAACACTTTCAAACGAAGACAGCCAAGGCGGAAAGTGTGACCGCTGTGGAAGTGAAGTTGTGCAAAAAGAGCGTTGGGTTTGGTTCTTGAAGATGCAAGAATATTCTGAAAAGTTGCTTGGCAACATCGACAGAATAAACATGGCAGAGAGCCTTAAGGATGCACAAAGAAACTGGATTGGAAAAAGCGAAGGCATGCAGGTTGCTTTTGATTTGTTTAATGACAAAGATGAAAGCCTTGGAAAAGTTGAAATTTTTACGACTTGCTTGGAAACAATTTATGGTGTAACCTATGTTGTTTTAGCACCAGAAAATGAACTTGTCGACAAATTGAAAAACCATATCAAAAATTTTGATAATGTTGTTGAATATCGCAAACAAACAGCACTTAGAAGTGAATTTGACAGAATTTCTGATACAAAAGAAAAAACTGGTTGCAAACTTGATGGGCTTTATGTAAAAAATCCTGTAAATGGCGTTAAAGTGCCAATCTATTTGGCGGATTTTGTTCTTGCAAATTATGGCACTGGGGCTGTTATGGCAGTTCCTGCACATGACCAAAGAGATTATGATTTTGCAAGGGCGTTTAACATTCCTGTCATTCAGGTTATTGATGGAGATATCTCAAATCAAGCCGTTGAAAAGAAAGAATATCTTGCAAAAAACAGCAAAATGCTTAATTCTGCTGAATTTAGTGGATTGCCTGTTAAAGAAGCAAAACTTAAGATGATTGACAAAGTTGTCCAAATGGGCGTAGGGGAAAAGAAGGTTAATTACAAGATGCAAGACTGGCCATTCAATCGTCAACGCTATTGGGGTGAACCTTTCCCAGTTTTGTTCTGTGATAAGTGCGGAACGGTCGCTCTTGAAGAAAAAGATTTGCCTCTTGTTTTGCCAAAAACAAATGACTATTTGCCAAATGAAATGGGGGATTCTCCTTTGTCAAAAGTTACTGACTGGGTTGAGTGCAAGTGTCCTCACTGTGGAGGAAAAGCGCGTAGAGAAACTGATATTATGCCAAACTGGGCTGGCAGCAGTTGGTATTGGCTTAGATATTGTGACCCACACAATCCAAATGCTTTGGCGGACTTTGAAAAACTTAAATATTGGGGAAGTGTTGACTGCTATACTGGCGGAACAGAACACATTACAAGACATGTGCTTTATTCATTCTTCTGGCAAAATTTCTTGTATGAAATTGGTGCTGTGCCAACAAGGGACCCATTCATCAGAAAAATGGGGTCTGGCCTGATTTTGGACGATGAAGGCAAAAAAATGAGTAAAAGCAGTACAAACGGAATTTCTCCGCTTGAAGTTATTGATAGATATGGCACTGATGCAACGCGTTTGCATGTGCATTTCTTGGGTGGATACGAAGACAACACTCCATGGAATTTGGACGGAATTGCAGGAATTACCTCTTTCCTTGAACGCGTTTGGTGTTTGCAAGATATGATTAAAGATGATGAGGTCTCGAAAGAACATATCTTTGACCTTAACAGGCTCATTAAGAAAATCACTGAAGATTTGGAAGATTTAAAACTTAATACTTGCATTTCTGCGTTTATGATTTTCATCAAGAAAATTCGTGACGATAAGTTTATTACGAAAGAGGAACTCAGACAATTCTTGATTTTGCTTAATCCACTTGCTCCACATATCACAAGCGAGATGTATGAAAATGTGTTTGGCGAGGAAATTCTTGACCAAGCATGGCCAAAGTTTGATGAAAAATTTTTGGTTGAAGATACGATTGAATTGCCAATTCAAATCAATGGCAGATTTGTAAAAACAGTTAAAGTGGCAAAAGACATTTCTCAAGAAGAATTGCTTAAAGTTCTTGATGAGAAATATCCAGAACTTTATAAGGCAGGAGATCTGCTTAAAAAAGTTATTTTCGTGCCTGGAAAAATTGTAAATTTGATTAAGTAAGTAAAACTTTATACACACGCTTTAAATGATTGAAATCAATTGATGTCACTTAAGAACGAATTTTGTGTCAGGGGTGGCAATTATGTTGATATTAAAAATAAAGTTATATAAAATAAAAAACCCGATTAATTCGGGTTTTTATTATTCTTCGTCATCGTTAAATTCAACTAAGGTGTCTTGAAATTCAACATTTTCATCTGGGCTTACAACTTTAACTTCTTCTTCCCCATCTTCCGTTGATTCTTCTTTTTCTTCAACAATGATTTCTTCAACAAGGTTTGATGTTTCTTCAGTTTCTGGTGCTTCTTCAATTTCAAGAGGCTGTTCAACTGTTTCGTCTGAAACTGGTTCATCGTTTTCAACTTCAACACTTTCTTCTGACCTAATTTCAGTTTCAAGTTCTTCGGTTGTTTTAGGAGCAGTTTCAACAGATTCTTCTATGTTTTCAACATTCTCAACGATTTGTGTTTCTTCTGTTTCTTCGACTTCAAGAGGTTGCTCAACTGTTTCATCTGAAGTTGTTTCTTCGTTTTCAACGACAGGTTCTTCAACTGTTTCATCTTTTTCTTGTTCGTTTGCAATCAAAAGTGGTGCAACAACGACTGGCGTCTCTTTTTTATCGATTTCTGGTTTTGCTTTAACAGGTTTTTCTTGCTTAACTTTTTTAGGAGCAGATTTTTCTTTTTTATTTAAAATTGCATTGATTGAAAAACTGATTGCAAGTGCAAGAATTGCATATCCTGCAGCAGCCGCAAGAGCGATGTATAGTGAATTTTCAAGACTGAATGCACATATGTTCATAATTAAGTAAATCCAACAGAAAACTGTGAGGATTGGTGCAACAAGTGTCGCAAGAACTGTTACAAATCTGTTTGCATTTTTGTTTCTGAAAAAGTAAATTACAAGTGCAATTGTGGCAATTGAGAAAATGATTGCCAGTATAAATGCTGTGTATCCTTCAACAGTAAGATTGTTAAAATTCATATATTACCTCCAAATATGTCCTTATTCTATCATGTTTACATCTCTTTGTCAATATGTGTTTTTAAAATATTTTGTGATTTTTTGTTTATTTGCTTAAAAAAATTGCAAAATTCTTTTTAAGTTGCTACAATATAAATGTATATGACTAAGAATAAAATTATGTTTTGGGTTTTTGCACTTTTTGCATCGGCAGTGATTGCCTTGGGCTTTTGCTTCCTTTTTCTTGGCACAAAAAATGTTGACACAATTCCAAATTGGGTAAAAATTGAAAGTGTTGACGGAGAACTCTATCTTTCAACAGATTATAATGCCGAATTTGGCTATCAATTTAAACTTGAGCATGAAGTTGATGGCGAATTTGTGCTTGTTGATATGATTGAATGCAAATCAAATTTGATAAAACTTAGTGATTGTAATATTGATGTTCAGGCTGGGCAGATGTATCGTTTCTCTGCAAGATATATTGCCGAAAATGGTGCAACTAATACGAAATTCTCTGCTGAAAATTTATGGAAGGCGTCTTGGCAACTTGAACAGGTGAAGTCTGTTGCCTATAATGCCCAAACCAAAATGCTTACATGGACGAAAACTGGTGTGGCTGATTATTATGTTGTAAAACTTATCGATGAAACTGGAAAAATTGTTGAATATTCAAACATCGTTGAAAATTCATTTGACATAAACTCTGTTGATGTGGGTTCTTATAAAGTTTTTGTTTCCGCAGGCTCAAACAATGAATGGTTGAATTCTTCAACCCCAAGCGGATGTTTGGACATTGTGGTTTCAAAGAAAAACGAGATTAAACTTGCAAGTTTTGATGACAAAAATTTGACAGTTTCTTGTACTCAGAAAGTGGATGCTTTCAGCATATTGCTTGGCACTGAGGAGATCGCAATTGTTGAACCTGACAAAGTTGAACAAATTGATGGAAGATATGTTTACACTTTGAACGATGCAAAAATATACATGTGTGATAATGCCCAAATTAAATCACTCGCAACAAAATATGTTTCTGAAAGTGAATTGATTGAAATTGCTTAGGTTTTGGAAAAGAGGAATACTCCTCTTTTTTTATTATTTTTTGGCACAAATTAGAAGTTTTTGTGTAGTTTTTTTGCTTATATTTTTTTTAATTTGAATTATACTAGCAAAAAAAGGTGGGCAGAGTGAACATACAAGAACAGATTGACAAAATCAAACGACAACTGCATAATTCGGTTGATGTTGCCGATAGGAAAATTGTAAAAAATGATGTTGAAATTGGATTGGTTTATCTTAAAAGCATGACTGACAATGTTATCTTTTCACAAAACATTTTCGAACCACTTCAGCGATTTGAAGGAAAATTGGATTTTGATGGGGTTCACCAATTGGTTCAGCCTAACGATGTTGCGGTTGTTCAGGCAAAAGATGTGAAAGAAAAGGTGCTTAAGGGGTCTGTTGTGATTTTTATGTCAAACTCTGAGAGTTTTCT
>CAZQFT010000016.1:0-10005 GCA_964592565.1 uncultured Lachnospiraceae bacterium | reverse complement strand
TGTTTTTTGCGATTTTGCCGATTTTTATTGCGGTTGGTGACTTGAAATAAATTCTAGAAATAAAATAACTTTTCGAACTTAACATCAAGTGCGACACACAGCAAAAGCGCAAGTTTCGCCGAAGGATTAAAGATGTTTTTTTCAATCGAAATAATCGTCTGTCTTGTCGTGCCAACCAATGCCGCAAGTTCTTCTTGTGACATTTTTTTCGCTTGACGAATCTCTTTTAAATTATTTTTTAAAACAAGTTCATTTTTCATTAAATCACTCCAACATTTGTAAGAATAAACACCGTAATCATAATCGCCGCACCAATCGCTTCAAGAATTGCACCAATAAGCACACCATATGGTCGTTTTGCGATAAAGAATTGGCAGAAATAGAAAACACTTGCCCAAACAAAACAAACCGCTGCCAGCGCATATATTGCAGAGAAATGCCCAAGTGCGCCTTCAACAATCATAAACACAACTGCCACAAAACAAGCCGAAATGTTGCCAATCCAACAAGATTTGTTTATTTTTGCCTTCTCCATTTCTCCAACAATTTCTTTTTTCTTTTGTGCATGCTTTAAGATTTCTTCCTTTTCCATAATAACCTCCATTTTATTTGTAAAGTATACTTTACATTTTGCATTATATTGCAGTTAGCAATAAATGTCAAGTATTCTTTACATTTTTTTGAAGATTTTTAGAAAATTTTTATTAAACTAAGAACTCAATAATTGATAAACAGCAACTTTGCAAGCATTTATCAATTTGTATAAGAAACCCAATTTGCCTTTCGTCAACTCTTCCACGCATCAGGACAAGTTCGATTTTCTTTAAACCAATCAGTATCTTTCAAAACAGTAGTATTGTTTGCGCATGCAACTGAAACCTCCTCATTTGAATTTGAATAAACGATGATGTTTCCGTTGAATGACTCAAACGAACCCTTGTTGTAATCAAGACATAGAGTTGTCACATAGATTTTGCTTGTGTAAGGTGCAATTCTATTGATAAATTCCTGCGTTGGGAATTGATTTGCACTGTTTGGGGTATATTCACTGCTTCCTGCACAACAACAAACACAAACAACTTCTGGAGAAATCACTTCCAAAAGTTTTGAAGAAGATGAGGTTTTTGAGCCATGATGTCCCGCTTTATAAAGCACAACCTCTGGCAAATTCTTTCCGTTTTCAGAATAGTAAAAATCAACAAGGCTTTCTTCTCCATCCGCTTCCAAGTCGCCTGTAAAAAGATAGTATTTTTCATTATTTTGATTTAACATGAAGCAAACTGAATAATCATTCTCAGATGACGCCTTCTCTTCATAAAATTTGTGATATAAAATTTCCAAACTCACGCCCTTACCAAGGTTATAAACCCTTTGCGCGCCCACAACGCTTTCGTTGTAACATTGCAAAGCCGTAAACACCTCCGTTTCATTTTCAGTCACAGTTTGTTGCAACTCTCTGTTGAAATTGCTGTAAAGTTTTGCACTTTCCTTTTGGTTTGTTTGAGCAAATTTTATAACAGTGTCGCAAGTAAACAAATCGAAAAGGCTGTCAACATTTTCCCCTGTCGCAAAGCCAGCATAGTGGTCTTGATGCGCATGCGTAACGATGACATAATCCAAATCGCCCTCAACATAGGTTGAGATATATTCATAAATTGGTTGCACGCTGCTTGCACGGCTTCCAGCATCAACCAAAATTTCAACATCGCCAACCTTAATCAATGTGCAATCGCCAGTATATTTGTTTCCAAGTTCGATAAAATGAATAGACAAGTCTTTACTTTTGACAACTTCCGTATCAATAGATCCTTCTACAATCTCTTGCTTTGCACTTTCCGTAGCGGGAATTTCATAACTCTCTGTAAACAAGAAAATTTGCCCTGCGACACCAACCCCAGCACCAATAATCAAAAACAAAAACGCACAGAAAAGTGCCACTCCAACTTTTGTTTTCTTTTGTTTAGCCATCGTTTTCCACCTCCGTAACAATTACCGTTCTTATAAGTGTTGTAGATTTGAAAGCAAAGTGCGAACTTGTATATTCGATGTAATACACACCTGCCGTTTGAACATCAATTCCATTCACTTCTGTTACATCGTGCGAAATGTCCTCTCGATAATAATATTTTGTCGTAACTGTCGAACTGACATCAATACCAAAAAACTTGCAAGCAACTCCATCATCTTTCAGATTGATTGAGGCGTAAATTTCTTCCATTGTTGCATCGGCATCAGTTTTTAAACACTCCTCTTTAAGTGTCGATATATCCACAATCACATAATCATTTTCACTGCTTTCAACGCCACATACAAAAAACGCCGCCATTTCAAATCCGCTTAAATAATCATAAGCAAACCAGCCTGCTGCCGCACCAATAATCAGAGCCAACAAAACAACAATCAAGATTGGTGATTTTTTGGTCTTACTTGCAACTTTTTTTGCATCACTCTTGCTTATACTTGAGTTTGTACTTACTCTTGACGAACTCGTTTTTTTCGCCCTTGCCTTTGAGTAACTGTCTTTAGCCGCCATACTTTCCTCCTAAACTTTAAATTTTATCAATCTGTCAAATAGAATGTGCAACTTGAAAGTTTCTTGCGTTTGAGTTTCAAAACCTTTCCATTGTCCATTCTGTATGCGTATCCGTCACAGTATGGGCAATTTGCACAATCTGCACCTAAGTGCGATTTCATAGGGCAATGCCTTAATGTCATGTACGGAAAATCTATTTTTGTTGAAACATCACCTTCTGCCGTAATTATCGGTCTGTCATAAACCGCTGCTGCAAAATCATTGTAGACATTAAGTCCCGCCCCAATCACAATTTCTGTGTTAAACCCAAGTGCATAATAGTTGTTGACAACAATAGGAATTTTTGTTTCGTCAATAATTTTGCCTAAAAGTTCAACATCCTTTTCCAACGCAAAATTCGGGATGTCTAAAAACGCTTTTTTGCCTTTATTCTCACATTTACGCTTAAAATCTTTTATATCCTGTAAATCATAAAAACTTGGACTGTAAACAATCTTGTTCTTTTCAAATTTTTCATCTAAACTTTCAACAATCTGAAAGTCATCAAAGCGAATTGCTTTATAATCACAATTCAATTCAATCTTTCTCACATCGTGATAATAAGTCGTTGTAAGTTCATCAAAAATTCGTGCAAAAACATCCCTTCTAAATTCATTAAGTTTTTGTTTTGGCATAAAGATTTCATCCAGTGCAACAACATCAACTTTTGCTTCAAACAAATCGCTCTTGTTGAAATTTTCTTGCAAGTCAGCCTGCGTAATTGGTTGTTTTTTCGCTTGCTCACAAATTGCTCCGAATACTTCAATCAATTTTCCATTTAAGTTGATTTGTGCTTTGATGTTCTCTCCAACTTTCGCAAACGCCTTGATATCAACCTGCCTTCGTTTCGTCTGCGACAAGATTTCGCTTTCAAAAGCCGCATCTACAATCAAATTCACTTTTTGCCCAGTTTCGACTTTTTGAGTGGTTGTCAATCTGTATTTGCCTTTGCCAATCTCTTTTAAATCATATGCAGAAATCGTTGACATTTCCTTATCACCGACAAAAAATTTAAAGGTTGATTTTGGAGAAAGTTTGCGATTTGATGTGATAAAGACTTCGTTGAATGTCTTTCCATATACAACTTGTCCTACAAAGACACCAATGTGGTTTTGGATGCCAGAAATGATATTTCCGTTTCCATCAAAATAACCTTTTGTATAATTTCGGTTGAACGCCAATTTCAAATTCTCTTCGTTTGGTTTCTTGCCGTGAAGTGCGTTGTAATATTCCCTCGTTGCCATGGCAACATAGAACGGCCGTCTTGCACGCCCCTCAATTTTAAGAACATCAACCCCTGCCTGTTTAAGGTCTTGAAGTCTGTCAAGCATGTTAAAATCTTTTGCACTGAGTAAATAGCCCTTTTTGATTGTTTTTCCGTCTTTCTCGAATGAATATGGAAGTCGGCACAACTGTTTGCATCTGCCACGATTCCCACTTGCATTGCAAAGATAAGAACTTAAATAACAATTTCCAGAAAATGACACACACAACGCCCCTTGTGCGAAATATTCAATCTCAACATCGCTGTTTTGCCTTATTCTTTTGATTTCATTAAGCGGAGTTTCTCTTGCAAGAACCACGCGTTTAAAACCAAATTTTTCAACTGCCTTAACGCCTTCCAAATTGTGCAGCCCCATTTGAGTGCTTGCATGAATTTCAATTTGAGGATAAAAATTTTTAACCAAACTTACAAGACCAATGTCTTGAATGATAAACGCATCAACACCAACATTATAAGCATCAACTATGCTGTCAAATGCCGACTGCATCTCTTCGCTTGAAAACAAGATGTTTATTGCAAGACAAACTTTTACATCAAAAACATGTGCAAAATCAACTGCTACCTTGAGGTTTTGAATGCTAAATCCATCAATGTTGTTGCGCGCGTTAAAGTCGTTTATGCCAAGATAAACCTCATCAGCGCCATTATACACTGCCATTTTCAGACTCTCAAAGTTTCCTGCTGGAGATAAAATTTTCATGTCTTGATTATAACATATATTGTTTAATTATTAAATCAATTTTAAAAAGTTTTTTTGAAACAAATTTTAATCTACCATTAAAAAACATATCTTTTTATCTTAATCAATTTTTGCACAGCCCTTATTATTAAAATTTGTTCAAATAAATTTTGATTAACCAATAAAAAAGTTCCTAGGTAGGAAACTTTTAAAGAAAATTGCAAAATTTTCTTCCCAATTTGGAATTTTTTATTGACATTTTATAAATGCTGTTTTAAAATACTTATAGGAGAAACTTATGGAATATTTGTCAATCAGAGAAGCCAGTGAAAAAATAAATTTGTCTGCAAGACAGATAAGAAATCTTTGCAATGCAGGAAAGATTGCCGGAGCAATGAAAATAGACAACTTTTGGGCAATTCCAAAAGATATTGTGCTTGTAAAGAAAAATAAACACAAAGAACTTGAAAACAAATTCAAAGGCAATCGCGAAATATACAACCTTAAGTTCAATTATGTCATCATCCACGGAACATTCGGACATCCAGGTGAAAACTGGTTTCCTTGGCTTGCTGAAGAAATCGCCAAACTTGACAAGTCTGGCAAAACGCAAAAAGAAGATGTACTAATTCCACACTTTCCTTCCTCAGATTGTGCAGACTATGACTCTTGGAAAAGCGTGCTGCTGGGTTATATTGACAGCGGAATCATAAATAAAAACACCATTTTCATATGTCATTCTCTTGGGCCTTTGTTTGTGTCAAAAGTATTGATTGAAAAGCAGATTAAAGTCAAAGGTATGATAAGCGTTGAGGCTGCGGCAAATCACTTGATGGGCAACGAGTCTTTCGACAAAATCAACTCGACTTTCTTCGTTCCTTCTTGGGATTATTTGGACAATGTAAAAAAATATCTTGATTTCAACTATTGTTTTTACACCGACAACGACCCACACATCCCTTTCAACATTTTGAAAGAATATGTCGACCACGCTGCAACAAAATCATTCTTCATTCCAAACTCGGGGCATTTCAACGAAGCCGCTGGCTATAAGACATTCCCTCAACTTTTGGAACTTATCAAAACAATCGAACTCAATGAAATGGTTGAAGAAAATAAAATTGAAAACATTTCAAACAGCGTAAACATTTGGAATAAAAAACTTTCCCATAAATGGACAAATATGACTTGGCCAAACCGTCCTTCAATCTCTGAGTTAAATCTTTATACGCAGGTTTTGCGAAACTCACAAAAAACGAAACAAGAAAAGAAAAAACTTTTAATCCTTGGCTCGAATGTAGAATTTCGCGATTGGGCGTTTGAGGAAAACCTTGATGTGTCCATTATGCAAGACAATGAGAATTATCACCTCGCAACATACAAAGAATTAAGACATAAAGAAGCACCATACAAAATCATTTTAAAAAACTGGCATAACCTTGACGAAGAAAACAAATATGACTTCATTGTTGGCGACCAATTAGTCAGCAACTTGGGCACTTCAAAAATCGCTCCATTCCTCGAAAATGTTTCAAAAGCGCTAAAATGCAATGGTTATTTCTTATCAAAAACCTATTTCAAGCCAGAAAATTACAAAAACAAAACGGTGCAGGAAATTTTTGAAGATTACTACAAAAACGCAGACGGATTAAACCCAGTCAGTTATTGCATCTTTGACCTGACAATGCTTTGCCTTGACAAAAACAATTTTGTTGATTTCAAAAAAATGGACAAATTGATTAAAGATGCATACAACAAAACTTTAATCACTTCTGAAACCTATAAAATTTTGTCAAACATTGGGCTTTCATCGATGTCTTACAAATTTTATGTGCCTTCACGAGAAAAGTATGAAGAAATCGTTTCAAGATATTTTACAATTGAAAACATTTTATATACAAATGATGTTGGTTCAAAAGATTTTCCAATTTACATCTTAAAAAAGAAAAGCAGCGACTAAACGACTGCTTTTTCCTTTTTTATTTTATATTTGAAAACATTATAGATTGAATTTCTAGCAAACCCATTTTTTTACTTCAACAAACTTTTAACCACTGGTAATATTTCGCTTGTTACAACTTCATATCCTGCCTTTGTTAAATGCGCTCCATCTGTCGTATAATCTTCATAAATTTCGTTCGTTTGCATGTTCAAAAGTTTAGAAAAGACATCAACAAAACTAAATTCAAATTCTTCTGCGAGTTTTTTAATCTTTACATTGTTATATGACGCCAATTCGTTCTTGTCAGCCAGAGCGTCACCCATTGCTGTAAGCGAAACAAGTACAATTTTTGAATTTGGCAAATTCGCTTGCAATCCTTCCAAAATTTGTTCATAATTCTCAAACATAGTTTTCAAATTATTTCCACCTATTAACATGACAACTATTTTTGGTTTAAGGTCATATACTGAAACCTGCAATCTCTTTTCAAGACCAAAGGTAGTTTCTCCTCCAATTCCACGATTTGCCGTGACATAATCAGGATAGAATTGCTGCAAATCATAGCCATCTGTCAAACTGTCACCAATGAAGGCAACATCAACTTCAAAATCAGAATATCTTTCATTTTCTTCTTGATATAATGACAATTTGTTTTGATAATATTCTTCATATGCCAATTCAAGTTCCGCTCTTCTTCTCTGTTCTGGAAGAACACCAAGAAAATAATAGATCAGTCCGCTGACAACTGCCAACACCAAAACTGAACTTATTACAATTAGAGTGATTCGTTTTCTGTTCATTTTTTCTCCTAGACTAATTTGTTTCTTTAGCAAATTAATTATAGCATATCTAAATAAAAAAATATACAAAATCTTTAAACTACCAAGTTATTTCGTGAAATTTAAATGTTTAGTACAATTAACAAAAAAAGAAAGCCTCTTTTTCCCCTTTCTTAATTTGTTTTACTGAATTCTTATCGACAGTTTAAAATTTGTTGCTTTAAAAGCAAACAACTACAATAAGCGACAAAAAACACCTTCAATTTGCAAAGGTGCTTTTTGTTTGATAAATGTTCTAAATTCATTCGCAATTTCAAATCAAAATTATAAATGTTTTTTCGCAGAATCAATTTGCTTGCTGAATGTTACGCCATCTGCCCACTTTATGTATTGTTTCAAGTCCTTCAAATCAACAAACTTTCTTTCGCTTATTTCCCACTCTTCTTTAAAAGGCAAAACCTCTTTTGCTCTTGCGAAATATCTGAGTTGGTAATAGACTTCATCCCCTTCAACAACTTCAACTGCGCCCAAGTAACTCATATCTTTCAAGGTTACGCAAGCCTCTTCCATTAGTTCCCTGTTAAGCGTTTCAATCGGTGTTTCAACATTTTCTGGATGTCCACCCGGAACAGTCCATGTATTTTGATTTCTCACAATAAGCAGTTGATTTTTCTCGTTAAACACATATCCGCTTACTTGCGTGTGTCTTTCGTTTGTCAACTTAAACCCTTCCAGCCAACAAATCTTACAATTTTCTGACAATTTTTCATAATTTTTCATTTTTCCATCCTTCTCCAGCATCCATTCTAATCCAGCAAACACCTTTTGTCAAACAAAATCAAAGAATGGTCGTTTTTTCAGGAAAACATTTTGAGTTTTTTGCCTGTTTTTTTTAAATCATGTTTTCTTTTTGTCTTTGCTTTCGCTTAAATACTTTTTTCAGCCATGTCGGTCTTTTATTGAAAAGTTTTATATTAATAAGCAAAGTCATAAAAATTGCAATAACTTCATAAGCCACACCAATTATGAAGATAAATGCCATGTGTGGCAAATTAAAGCAAGACAGATAAATCCCTAAGATTATTGACCATCCCAATCCAGACAGCGAAATAATGTCAACAAATTTATACAGAACCCTCACATAAATGGTTATACTCAAGAAACTGAGTGGTGCTAAATAGAGATAGATTAGATATTTGTTAAAACCATTTAAGTTTACATAATGTAGTGAGTAAATCAAAACAGTACCCACAGCAAACAATATGGCATTTGCAAGAAGCAACATAGAAATTCTGAATAAGTTTTTTCCGAAAGGTTTTATCTTTTTTATTTCTCCCTGTGGCGATTCATCAGACCAAGACAAAAACTCATCCACTTTAACCCCATATAATTTCGCAATCTCATTCAAAACAAAAACGCTTGGAGTTGTTTCTCCGTTCTCCCATTTGCTTATATTTTTGTTGCTGTAATTCAGTTTTTTTGCAAGTTCTAATTGACTTAATCCTGCTTGTTTGCGATATTTTGTCAAATTTTTTGCAACAATTTCTTTTTCATCCATAAGATAATTATATCACAAAATTTATAAAAAGCAAAGGAAAATTGGGCTTAAACCCAACGAAAATCAACAATTTCGCTTTAAAAGCGAACTGTAAATGCCACTTTTAGAATTTATTTCTTAAATTCGCGTGTATATTCTGCAAATAAAAAGTATACTCATTTTAGGACCTCGGAAGAGTATGATAAAAAATCAGGAGATAAAAACAAAATGAACAAAGTAAAAATAATAACTGACAGTTGTTGCAGTCTTACGCCAGAAAAATTAAACGCTCTCGACATCGATTGCGTACAAATGAGTTTTACAGTAAACGGCGAAACTTATAATACTTTTGAACATCCAACAAAGGACAAACAAAAATTTTATGATGATCTTTCAAAAGCAAAATCTTGCTCTACCAGTTGCGTAAACAACTATGCTTTCACTGAGATTTTTGAAAAATATGTTAAACTTGGATATGATGTTGTCTACATTGGACTCTCTGGTGGACTTAGTGCAACATTTAACAACGCCATTATTGCCGCAGACGAAATCAATTCATCTTTAGGCAAACATATTTGGGTTGCAAACAGTTTGACTGGAAGTTTTGGAATTGCCATAATGCTGGAAGAAGCTACGCGTATGATGAAAGAAGGAAAATCCGCAGAAGAAATTTTTAATGCCGTTAACAACAACAAAATGAATTTATACACCATTTTTGTTCCAAGCGACTTAAGTTTCCTTCACCGCTCTGGAAGAATAAGCAAATTCGCTTCAAGCATAGGTACGATGCTTAAAATCACGCCAATCATCATTGCCAGCGAACAAGGCGAATTGAAGATGATTGCCAAGTGTCTTGGGCCAAAGAAAGCCACAAAGTTTATACAAAAATTCATCTTGGAAAACGCCGACTTAGACAGTGCAGACAAGATTTACATTGGCCACACTGGAATAACGCAAGAGGCAGAAGAATTTGCTAACTTCTTGAAAGAAAACACAAAAAACAAAACCATTGAAATTGACTTCATCGACTATACAATGGGCTGCAACTGTGGACCATACACCCTCGCCCTATTTGGAAGAAAGAAATAAAACAAAAAAATTGTTGAGGACAGAATCTTCAACAATTTTTTTTGACATTATCATCAAAACATTAAAACTATGTTTTATCCATTATTGCGGACTTTTGTTTATAAAAATCTTGTGCCTTTTGA
>CAZQFT010000015.1:0-10775 GCA_964592565.1 uncultured Lachnospiraceae bacterium | reverse complement strand
GTTTCAAGCACTGATTTGCCAAGTGACTGGAGCAGTTATGCAGCAGGAAAGGAAAATTTCTTTGTTGCTAGCGATGTTTTGTGGTGGGATGTTGTAAATAATGATAGCGAAAATCAGATTGGCTTTAATACCTATGCCTCAAGCACTCAAATTCATGAAAAAATTATGTCGCAGACTCTTCTCGGAGGACAGTCATTTGATTTAGGATATGTTTCAGCAAGTTATTCTTATAATGTTGATTGTTTTGTTGCCTCAAGCACAAGTGGAAATCAGAAGGTACAAACAACTGCATATACAAATTCTAAATTATCTCCATTATTTGCAAATTTGGAAGAAATTGAAACTTATCAAGGTGAATTGAACAGTTATGCAAGTGCACTTGTTTGTGTGCTTGCTGGAAAAAATCAAAATCAATTTGTCGAATATTGGACACGTGACTTTGGGCAACAAATTGGCTGTGGAACATATGTGACGCAAAGTGGAACTGTTTTAACAAACAGTTATTGGGATACCCAAAAGGGTGTTAGATTCTCGATTTGCATGAGTGAAGGAAGTTATGTTGGTGTATAAATTTGACTATTTTTTCAAAAATACTTTACATTTGTGAAATTTTGTGTTAAAATGGTCAAGAATTTGAAGGAGAATAATGTTATGATGATTGAACCACCAATTGACAAACTTACTGAAAAAGCAGGAAAAAACAAATATGTTCTTTCTGTAATCGCTGCAAAAAGAGCAAAAGAAATTGAAACAACTCGCAGAGCAGAACTTGCTACTGCTGACAAAAAATCAATCAGCCTTGCACTTGACGAAATCTATGAAGATAAAGTTACTCCAAGTGAGATGAATGACTAAGATTTTTCTTGATTTTAATTATTTTTTGTGATAAAATTCTACTATCAAATTGATAGTAGAATTTTTTTTGATTTTGTTTCTGTTTTGACAGATTAAAATTACAGTTTAAGCAAAAAGGAGAGGGCCGTGACAGACATAGCAATTACTTTGTGTTGTGATGAAAGTTTACAATATAACAGAACTTTCAGCAATGAAAAATCTTTAGAGTTAATCAAAAAAGCAGGCTTTAAAAAAGTATTTTTAAGTTGGGTTAATAATGGTTGGGGTGAAACTCACGAAAAAATTTTTGACTTATGCAAAAGGAATGATATTGAAATTGCTTTCGCACATATTGGTTATCGCGGAACACACGCAGTTACAAATTTATGGAAAGAGGGCGACTTGGGTGATAAAGTTGTCGAGGCAATTTGTAATGATTTGGAAAAAGTGAAAGAACATGGGGTTTCTATTGCGGTTATGCATGTAAGCAAAAGTAATGAAAATCCAGTTTTGTCACAACTTGGCATTAGAAGATTTGAAAAGATTGTTGAAAAGGCAGAAGAACTTGGGATTGATTTGGCGCTTGAAAACACAGCATGGAAAGGTGTTTTAGAATATATTTTTGACAATATAAAAAGTGATAAGTTGAAAGTATGCTATGACAGTGGGCACGACCATACACATTTTAAAGATACTTTTGACTTTGAAAGGTTTAAAGGACTTATTGTGGCAACTCATATGCATGACAATCACGCCAATGGTGATGAACATCTGCTTCCATTTGAGGGAACTGTTGATTGGATGCATTATGTTGTCGAAAATCTGAAAAATGCAGAATATAAAAGCACACTTTCTTGTGAGGCGTGCTATCGTAATGAATATGAAAAAATTGAGCCTCAAAAGTTTTTTGAATTGGCTTATCAAAGAATGTTGGAATTAAACAAGATGTTAAAGGGCAGGGAGGAATAGGTTTGTTTGCAAAGATAATCATTGACCAAGATGCTAAGGCACTTGACAAGGTTTTTGAATATAAAATTCCTGACGATATGCAGGTCGGTGTTGGAGAAAGGGTGATTGTCCCATTTGGGGCACGCTATCTTCAAGGATTTGTTGTCGGAATTGAACAGCAAAGCCAATATGATGAATCAAAAATCAAACCAATTACACGAAGAATTGACAATTTTGCAGTTATAAAGCCAGAGATGCTTGAACTTATGTTTCATATGGCGGACAAGTTGCACCTTAAACTTGCCAGCATTTTGCGTCTTTTTTTGCCAAGCGAAATGCGTACGGACAAAGTCAGAGAATTGATTGTAAGATATGTAAATCTTGCTGAAAATTTTGTTTTGCCTTCCAAGCGTGCACCAAAACAACTTGAAATAATTTACTACCTTCAAGAAAATGGCAAACAAAAATTTGCAGATGTTTCAAATATGTTTGGCTATGCACCACTTTCCACGCTTGTTAAGAATGGGACGGTTGTTGTTGAAGAGGTGCAAGAGTTCAGAGCACCAGAGTTTGATGTATTGAAAGCAGAGAAAAGGCAACTGACTCCGCTGCAACAGCGTGCGGTTGATATGATTTCTCAAAACAAGACCTATCTTTTACACGGTGTGACAGGAAGTGGAAAGACGGAAGTCTATATGAACTTGATTGAGCGTCAACTTGAAAAAGGAAAAACCGCGGTTATGCTTGTGCCAGAAATTTCTTTGACGCCACAGGTGCTGGCAAATTTTAAAGCTCGATTTGGTGATAATGTTGCCCTTATTCACAGTGGGCTTTCTGCTGGAGAACGCTTCGACGAATGGAAAAGAATTTTCTTTGGGCAAGCAAAAGTTGTTGTTGGGGCGCGTTCGGCAATCTTCTGTCCGCTTGAAAATTTGGGGATAATAATCATTGACGAAGAGCATGAACAGAGTTATGTTTCTGAAAGCAATCCGCGTTATGACACGCACATGGTTGCTCAGTTCCGTCAAAAATACAACGATTGTGCACTTGTTTTGGGAAGTGCAACGCCGTCAATTGACAGTTATGCAAAATCTCTGGATGGCGAGTATGAACTTGTGGAAATGCCTGTTCGCGTTAATGGCATGGAGATGCCAAAGATTGTGGTTATTGACATGCTTATGGAAATGCGACAAGGAAACAATCAAATTTTTTCAATTCCACTTGTATATGAACTTAGAAACATCATTGAGCAGAAAAAACAGGCAATGATTTTTATCAATCGCCGTGGGTTTTCGTCTTTCCAAAGATGCAGGCAATGTGGATATGTTGCAAAATGCACAGATTGTGATGTTTCGCTTGTTTATCACAGTTTTGAAAACAAATTGAAATGCCATTATTGTGGAAAACGCTTTCGTGCCCTTGACATTTGTCCAAGTTGTGGCAGCAGAGATATTAAACAAGGTGCGGTTGGGACAGAGCGTGTGGCCAATGAACTTCAAAAACTGTTTCCAGATGTTCGAATTTTGAGAATGGATAATGATACGACCTCAAAAAAGAATGGACATCGAGAGATTTTAAACGAATTTAAAAACACAAAACCAGCGATTTTGGTTGGAACGCAGATGATTGCAAAGGGACACGATTTTGAGGATGTGTTGCTTGTGGGAATTGTGGATGCAGACCAAAGTTTGTATCAATCAGACTATCGCTCAATCGAGCGAACATTCCAACTTATTACACAAGTTGCTGGGCGTGCAGGGAGAAGTTCTACGCAAGGACGAGTGATTTTGCAGACATACAGCCCAAGGCATTTTGTGTATCGTTTTGCAAGCAATTATGACTATAAAGGCTTTTTCAAAAAGGAAGCGAACTTGCGAAAAGTTACAAACTTTCCACCCTACGCGCGAATTGTAAGAATTTTATTTACTCACGAAGATGAAAATATTGTAGCGCAAGAGTGTAAAGTGTGTTATAATAAAGTGCAGGAGATTAAACAGCAATACAAAGACGATTTTGTCTATTTGGATGTTATGAAAGCACCACTCAACAAAATTAAAAACAAATTCCGCTATCAAATCATGATGCGTTTTAAACTTGACCGTGCGGATGAAATTGAAAAGAAAATCTTTGAAACTGTTGACGAAAAAGCGAAATCATCAGTGTTTTTTGAGATAAACCCGAACAATCTGTCATAAGAATTGGATTTATTGTAGCAAGAAAAAATTGATAAACGGTTGAAATCGGCAAAAATATAAATGAACAAGGAGAAATAAAATGGCAAGAAGAAATATTGTTACAATCGGAAGCGAAACATTAAGAAAAAAATCAAAGCCAGTTGTGGATTTTGACGATTCTTTGTGGGAACTTTTGGATGATATGAAACAAACCATGATTGAAACTCGCGGAGTTGGAATCGCTGCCGTGCAAGTTGGGGTTTTACGCCGTGCTGTAATTGTTGAAACACAACCTAAGCACTATTTGGAAATTATCAATCCTCAAATTCTGAAGACAAGAGGGAAAATGACAGAGGGCGAAGGCTGCTTAAGTGTTCCAAATTTTTATTGTGATGTGGAAAGACCAAAGTATGTCAAAATTTTGGCACAAGACCGCAATGGACAACCTTTTGAGTTTGAGGCGAAAGACTATCTTGCGCGCTGTATTTGCCATGAACTTGACCATTTGGATGGAATTTTGTTTGTTGACTTGACTGAAGAAGGGAAAAATTATAAAAAACAAAAAGGAGTGAACTGATGAAAGTTTTGTTCTTTGGAACACCTTATTTTGCAGAGGTTGTGTTGCAAGGGTTGCTTGACAGCGAGTTTGAGGTTGTAGGCGTTGTTTGTCAGAACGATAAGCCAGCAGGACGCGGAAACAAACTTGTTTCACCAAACATTGTTTCGCTTGCAAGACAAAATAATGTCGCTGTTTATCAGTTTGAAAAATTGTCAGAACATATTGAAGATTTCAAAAACATTGACTATGACATCGCTGTTACAGCGTCTTATGGAAAGATTTTGCCAAAGGCACTTTTGGATTTGAAACTTTGCATAAATGTTCATCCATCGCTTTTGCCGAAATATCGCGGCTCGACACCAATCCAATCTGCGCTTTTAAATGGAGATAAAGTGACTGGCGTTTCGATTATGAAAACAGAGGTTGGCATGGATGACGGCGACATATATGCACAAGAACAAGTTGAAATCGCAGACGATGACAATTATGTTTCTTTGCTTGACAAGCTTGCTGCGGTTGGTCTTAGACTGCTTCTTGATACCCTTAAAAAAATTAAAATGGGCACGGCGACAAGAACTCCGCAAGACGGAACAAAAGCAACTTTCGTGAAACTTATTGAAAAGCAAGACGGTCTTCTTGATTTTTCTCAACCAGTGGAGTTACTTGTAAACAAAGTGCGTGCGTTTGCTGAAAGCCCAGTTGCCTATCTTTTTATTGGGGGTGAAAGAATTAAGGTTTTCAAAGCAAAGGTTGCTGATATGTCCAGTTGTGCAGCTGTTGGGGAAATTATTGAAAATAAAAAACGTTTTCTCATTCAAGGCAATGGAGGAGTTTTCGAGATTTTGAAATGTCAAGCCGCAGGTGGGAAAGTTTTGGACGCTTGCAGTTTTATGAATGGTTATCGCTTTAAAGCAAAGGTGGTGGACGCATGATTTTAGATTTAACCTATGATGAAGTTGTTGAATATGTAAAATCCTTGGGCGAGCCAACCTATCGTGCAAGGCAACTTTTTGAGGCTTGCACGCTTGGAAAGCCTTTGGCTGAGGTTTCAAATTTGCCAAAAGTCTTTAAAGAAAAAATTGAAAAAGACTATCCAAAATTTGATGTTGTGGCACATCTTGTAAGCAAGGATGAAACGCAGAAGGTTGCATTGAGATTTCCAGATGGAAGCATTGTTGAAAGCGTGCTTTTGAAATATAAATATGGATACACAGTTTGTGTTTCAACCCAAGTTGGATGTCGTATGGGGTGCAAGTTTTGTGCTTCAACGCTTAATGGACTTCAACGAAATTTAAGTGCTGGAGAAATTTTGGCTCAAGTGTTGTTTTTCAATCATCTTTTGGGTGGAACATTGAAAGAAAGAAAAGTTACGAATGTTGTGCTTATGGGCTGTGGAGAGCCTCTTGACAACTATGACAATGTTGCAAAGTTTTTGCGACTTATTTCGGCAGAGGAAGGCATAAACATCAGCCAAAGGAACATTTCTCTTTCAACATGTGGACTTGTTCCTAAAATTTATCAACTTGCTGATGATGGCTTTAATGTCACATTGACTATTTCTTTGCATGCGCCAAACGACGAACTGAGAAAAACGATTATGCCGATTGCAAATGCTTACAAAATTGAAGAGATTTTGAAGGCGTGTGACTATTATTTCGATAAAACAGGAAGAAGAATTGCGTTTGAATATTCACTTATTTCTGGCGTGAATGACACAGATGAATGCATTGAAGAACTTGCGAAAATTTTGCGAGGACGCTCTTGTCATGTAAATCTTATTCCGCTTAATTCAGTTAAAGAAAAATCATTGATTGGTGCAACACGCAAACACGGCTATGTGCTTGCTGGCAAACTTGAAAAACTTGGCATAAGTGCAACGGTTCGTCGCACAATGGGTGAAGATATTGAGGGCGCTTGCGGACAACTTCGCAATCGTGTGGGTGACGCAAATGCTTAAGGGAAGAGTGTTGAAGAAACAGGCAGACTTGTTTACGGTTGAACTTGAAACAAAGGATTGTAAACAAAGAAATCTAACTTGTTGTTCTGAAAAACAGATAGCCGAGTTTGTCGCTAGAAAAAATCTAAAGAAAGACGGAATTTTTGTTGGCGATTTGGTCGAAATTGATGATGACAACGCGATTTGCAAAATTGAAAGGCGCAAAAACATTTTAATTCGTCCGCCAGTTGCAAACATCGACAGAATGTTTATTGTAGTCGCACCAGTTCCAAAGGCAGATTTATACACTGTTGACAAAATACTTTTGTTTTGTGCACTCAACAAAATTGAGCCGCTTATCTGCATAAACAAACGCGACTTAGACGAGGTTTATTGTCAGAACATTTTTGAGATTTACAGTCCGATTGTAAAAACAATGATTGTGTCAAGTTTAGATGAAAGTGTGAAGGTTTTAGAGGAAGAAATTAAGGGTATATGTGTGCTTGCTGGGCAGAGTGCGGTTGGTAAGTCTTCCATAATTAATGCACTTAAAAATGCGGTCGTAACAAAGGTTGACACTTTCAGCAAGAAGATTGAGCGGGGAAAACAAACAACTCGCACGGTCGAACTTTACAAATTTGGAGAGAATAGATATTTGGCGGATACAGCAGGCTTTTCCAAACTTGATGAAAGACTTTTTGACTTAGAGGCAGAAGAAATAAAGGGATATTATCCAGAATTTTTGGAATTTGCTGTCGATTGCAAATACAAGTCTTGTATGCATCTTTCTGACAAGGATTGTGCTGTATGCAACGCACTTAAAGCAGGAAAAATCTCAAAACAGCGTTATGGGAACTACAAAAAAATGTGCGAGATTGTAAAATCTATTAAAAAGTTTTGAAATTGACGAGTTTTTTGTTAAACTTAAAGAAAAGTTGACAAAATTACAGCCGATTAAAACTTAAAAGTTGCAGAAAGGTTGCTTAAAAGAGGTTTAAAATGAAAAAAAATATTGATATTGCAGTTTCGACTGACCCAATCAAGGATTATCAAAACATTATTGATTACGCAAAACATATGCAAGGAGTTGCAGATTTTTTACATTGTGACATAATGAACCAAAACTTCGTTGAGAAGGACACCTTTGACTTTAACTTGGTTAAGAACATAAACAGAAACAGCCTCATCATGCTTGATGTGCATCTTATGGTGGATGAGCCAATGGATGACATCCCTAAATATATTGACGCTGGGGCAAATATCTTGACTGTACATTACGAGGCTTTTGAAAACAAGGAAGATCTTGTAAATTCAATCAAATTTATTAAAGAAAATCATGCACTTGCAGGGATTTCATTGAAACCAGCAACGCCATTTAAGGAAATTCGTTCTTTTGTTTTCAACTGTGACTTGGTTTTGATTATGGGAGTTGAACCGGGGGCAAGTGGTCAGCAAATGGAAGACGGAATTTTGGATAAAGTAAAAGAAATTGATGAATTTAGAAAATCGAATAACCTTAATTTCAAGATTGAATTTGATGGTGGTGTAAATGACAAAAATGCAAAAGATTTGATTAATGCTGGCGTTGACATTTTGGTTAGCGGGTCTTATGTATATGGCAGTAAGGACAAAAAGAATGCTGTAAAAACACTTAAGGAAAATTAGAATACGAAGGGAAATTCTACATGACAAAAGCAGTAATTTTTGATTTCGACAAGACACTTTATTCAGGCATAAGTTGGAAAAAATGGAATGATTTTGCAATTGAGGCACTTTCTAAAGCGGTTAAATCACCGGAGAAACTTGCAGAAATTGTTGAAAAATATGACCTTAAAACAGACGCATCACAACTTGTTTTGGCAGATATTTGTGGAAACGAAGGAATAAATTTCAAAAAAGTAAGAAGATATTTAAAAATGCACATATGTCCATTACAGGAAAAAGAGGGAAGAAAACTGACAACAATCTCAAACGATTTTTTGATGGAACTCAGCAAAAAATATCCAATTTATTTGCTTTCATTGTCTGAAAAGAAACATATAAAATTCTATGCGAAAAAATACGGTATTTCGCTTAAACCTTTCAAGAAAGTGATTACGGTAAATCCTCTTCACAGAAGCAAAGCGATTGAAATGGAAAAGATTGTTAAAAACGAAAAATTAAATCCAGAGGAAGTGCTTATGGTGGGTGATAATCCAATTACGGATATTGCGCCAGCACAAAGACTCGGATTGCAATCGTTTTATTTTCAAGAAGATTACAATGAACTTTACGATTTTTTCAGAAGTTTGACAAACATTTAAAAACAAACTGTAATATTTTAAACGGAAGTTCAGCATATAATCCAGATTATATAAGCAAAAATAAAAGAAGGCTCAAAACCTTCTTTTTTAGTGTTTAAAATAGAAAACTGGCACGAAAACTTTAACTCAAAAATTCAATATGATAATATTCCAATTGTAAAATATTTGCGAAAAAGATTAGGGGGTGTTATAATGGGGGCAGGTGGTGCTACAAATCAAGGAACAAATCATATAGAATGTTCCAAATTAAGCAAAACAGGAAAGCCTAACAGTAAGGCGATAAGGCTAAAGAATGGACAAATTGTACAAGTTCGGTGGTACGACAAAAATGGGAAAGCAATAAAAAACAGAGATTATAGTCATGCTGGCAAAGGTGTTGAATTTCCACATGATCATGGATGGAGTTGGCAAGGTGAGAATGGGCAAAGGGGAGCAGAGCATCTTGACCCAGATTATGACAACTTTAATTAAGGAGATTAAAAGTGGACGAACAAAGTAGATATGAATTAGAAAAACAGAAGAAAAAAGAAAAACTGGTTAGGTGCGAATTTTTATATAACAAGCAATCAAGTGGTACATATGATTTCCCTATCATAAGAAACCAAGAAATCGACATAAATCAAATTAAACTTTTGAGTTTCGTAAATGCAAAAAAAGATGATAGAGAAAACAACTATAAAACAATTCATTTTTTTACTTACGATTGGCTTTTTGAAAAGGTTTATGAAAATCCAGATGAAGAAGTCGAAAAATTGAAACAATATTACGCTTTGCTGACACCGGATTTCAGTGTTTTTGAAAATATGCCAAAAGCATTACAAATTTTAAGTGTATTTAAAAATCGTTGGTGTGGGGCTTATTGGCAGTCAAAAGGACTTAAGGTGATTCCAACCATCAGTTGGGGTGATGAGGATACTTTTGATTTTTGCTTTGATGGAGTTGAAGAAGGCTCGGTTGTTGCGGTTTGTACATATTATAGAGAGGCGGATGAAGAGTCTTTCATGAGGGGTTACAAGGCAATGTTAAAGAAGCTAAAACCAAGTTTGGTGCTTTGTTATGATGAACCCTTCGCTGGAATGGAAGGCAAGATTGTTGAATTTCTGCCAACGACATATGAATGGACACAAAGTTTAAATGCATTGGATAAAGCAAGATTTAAATGGGAAAAGAAAAATCGGTTTGTGAGTGGATATAAAAAATCAGATTTTAAATTTTTTGAGTATCAAGATCCATATGCAAAAGAAGTCATCAAACGATGTGATGTTTGTGGCAGCATTTGTATGGTTGATCAGTTTGGGAATGGAGAATGTGAGAATTGCGGATGGAATCAAGGTGGAAGCGATGTGGACAAGCAGGGAATCGGATATCCAAATTTGTTGCCGCTTTCAAAAGCAAGAATCTTGTATAAAAACAAACAGCCATTGGTGCCAGATTTTGAAGATTTTGTAAACGACTTAAAATTCTATGGAGAGATGGAGTTCTTTTATAGTGGGCAGAAATATATAATAAATCGTTATACCGATTGGCTGGAAATAGAATTTTACAATGAAAATGATTATGAAAATATGCAAAAGTTTAAAAGTTATGAGGAGTTTGTGGAAAATTCTAAGATTGGCGAGTTGTTTCTAAAAGATATTTGGAAGAATGTCAAAGATGTTGATTTTTTAAAATAAAAGACGGCGAAAAACCTTCTTTTTAATGGGCTACAATTCTAATTGCCAAATTTATGGGTGGTTGTGAGAAGTGTGTATCTATATTTGTCTTTCAAAAGAGCAATCAACTCAATCAGAGCCTTTGTTCCGATTCCTTGATTTTGATATTTATGGTTGATTGCAAAATGCCATAAGAAAAATTTTGATTTTTCAAATTCTTGCAACATCACGAAACCAACAGGATAGCTGTTTACAACAATATCAAATGCAATCACATTGTCCTATTGAATTACTTTTTTGATTTTATCTTCGGATGAAAGTTGGCACTCCTCCTGAGTCGAAGCCAGGAAATCAGCTTTCATCTCGAGA
>CAZQFT010000014.1:0-10801 GCA_964592565.1 uncultured Lachnospiraceae bacterium | reverse complement strand
GCACAAAGCGCAACATACACAGAAAGCATTGACCAATACACTTGGACAGATGACCTTGACTTGTATGCGGTTTGGGCACCAATCACTTACTCAGTTGAATATATGGCAAACAACGGACTTGGCGAAATGGAAAACACAACAGGCGTTGCTTATGACACAGCAAAAGCACTTTCTGAAAATGATTATAGCCGCACAGGTTATACATTTGAAGGATGGTCAACAAACGCAACATCAGTTGATGCAAAAGTAATTTCAAGCATTGAAACTTACGAATCAGTTGAGACATACTTGGTTGGAACAGCGGCTGAAGCAGGACTTTATGCTTACACAGTTGACACTGTGACAACATATTATGTTTACAACATGACAAGCACAGACGGCGAAACAGTAACTGTTTATGCGGTTTGGGCACCAATCACTTACACAATCAAACTTACTGACAGCGAAAACGCAAAAGAATATACAATCGCAGATGAGTTTGTATATGACGAAACATATACATTGCCAGCATTTGAAACATTGGAAGGATGGGCTCGTGAAGGTTATGTATTTGATGGTTGGACATATACAGATGACAATGACGAAGTTAAGACAATTGTTGCAAGTGAAACTGACAAACCTGAATTTAGCAACTTGACTGCTGAAAACGGGAGAACGGTTACATTGAACGCAATCTGGAAAGTTGGCGTTGCAAGATATATAATCAACATCCAAACAGAAGGATTGGACGGCACATATTCAGACTATAAGCAAATTAAGACTGGAATTGAGGCTGTTGAAACTGGATCTGTTATCACAGCGGTTGAAGTATTTGAAAAGTATGAAGGACTTATCGGAGCAATTGCAGGATTTGAATTTGATGCAGACATCAACACAGACAGCGTAATTGTTGCTGGAAATGGCTCATCAACAATCAATCTTAAGTTTACAAGATTAAGTTATACTCTTACTGTTTACATCAATGAAACAAATATTGACGAAGTGACAGTACTTGCAGACAGCATCACAGCGGAAGGCACAATAGGCGAAGATGCTCAACGCGGCAAGTTTGTTGCATACACAGTTAAATATCAAGATACTGTGTCATTGACAGCAACAACAAAAGATGGATACAAAGACCCTGAATTTGTGGTTGATGTTGACACAGAAATCGCAGGTGTTAAACTTGAGAAACAAGAAAATGGTGCATTCCCATTGACAATGAATGGTGTTGATGCAGATGGCAAGTTGCTTGCAGGTGATATTGTTCTTGGAACAGATGCCACTGCAAACGACAATACTAAGTATACAATCAATGTATTCATGCAAGAAATTGATGGAACTTATACAGATACAGCAACTTATGTACTTGAAAATAAGGGCGTAACTGGCAGTGACATTACAAGAGATATTGTTGAAGAATTTGTTAAGGCTGAAAACACAAAAGATACAAGTGGAAATGCACTTGCTCTTGAAGGTTTCACAATTGGAGAAATCACATTCACAAACGGGGCAACAATTGCAGGAAACGGCTCAACAAGTGTAAGAGTTGAATTTACAAGAAATTCTTATACATTCAGTGTTGCAACAAATCTTGAAATGGCATTTGAAGAAATTCCAGCCGCTGCGGTTTATAAGTTCAACGAAGAAGGAATTGCATTCAGTTTGACAGTAAAACAAGGCTATGTATTCACAGACATAAACTTCAAGTCTGGCGAAGACGATGTAGATGTTGAATTTACAGAAGCAACTGAAGGCAACAAGACAACATATACTTACACAAGTGGTGTGGTTGCAACAGTTATCGTAACTGTAAACGATGACCTTACAACAACAATTGAAGGAACGCTTACAATGCCTGCAAGTGACATCACATTTGTTGTTAATGCTGACGTTAACAAGAACACTCCATTCACAGTAAGATACTACTTCCAAAACATCGAACTCACTGATTATGAACAACTTGAACAATATCAAGATGCTACATACACAGGTGAAACAGATACTGTTATCACAAGAGCGATGATGGGAATTGTTGAAGAAACAGTTGAAACTGAAGATGGAACAATAACAGTTTATACAGTTTATGATAAAGACGGCAATCTTGTTGAAATGAAGGGCTTTGAATTTGAAAGAACTTCACTTGATGGTGGAATTGTTGAACGTATTAAGGGTGATGGAAGTTCAGTAGTTGAAGTTTACTTCACAAGAGCGACATCAATCTTCTCAGTTGCATTCAACAGCAAATACAACGGACTTGATTATGGTGGATACAATGGCGAAACCTTGAAGGTTACGGTTCAAGGACAAGACAGAGGAATCGCCTTAAATACAAGTGTTGCATACGAACAAACAGTAAATGTTTCAGTAGAATATGAACTTGGTTTCACATTCAAGGGAGTTTACTTGAATGGCAATACAACAGAATATGCTGTTGGCTCTAAGACAGAAGCGGTTAAGAGCGGAGCAGGAAAGACAATTGCTTACAAGGCAATCTTTGACTACACAATGACAGATGAAGACGCAAGTATCGTGTTCAACTTCGAACCTACAGAAGTAAGTTATACAGTTGAATACTATGGCGAATTTATCGGAACTGAACAAGACGAAGCAAACACATATGTTGTTGTAAACGGAACAACATATGAAGGATTGTTTGAATTTGTAGATGCTGATGGTGACAAGCCGACAGGTCTTGCAAACACAAGATTTGTTTATGATGCTAAGAACGGAGTTGTTACAAATGATGAATTTAAGACAACTTATGTTGATAATGTGATAACTCTTGACAAGTATAAAAATTACTTCAATGGTTATGTATATCACGATTACATCGCAAACATTAAAGGTGTTGAAGCAGACAAGTCAAATGTTTACCTTGCAGGTGACGGTTCAACTATAATCAGAATTTACTTCAACAGAGAGAGAATTGAAGTTAAGGTTAGCTATAATGAAAACCAAATCGAATCAATCGAAGGCGAAGGTAAATATCTCTATGGCGAAACTGTAACTCTTAAGGTTAATGTAAAACAAGGCTATATCTTCAAGGGATGGATGATTGATGGCGAAGTTGTTTGTGAAGATGAAGTATTTACATTCTTATTGACAGAAGATGAATACAACTTCTCAACAGACGCAGAACTCGAACTTCTTCTTGAGGTTGAGGCTACATCAGAAGTTGGAAAAGCAAACATCACAGTTGAATATTACTTCCAGACATACAATGTAAGCGGAAACCTTGGCTATGTAATTGCTGACAACAATCAAACATTTGAAGGGACAACAGAATCAATCTTAACAAGAGATATGATTGGTGTTCGTTACGATGCTACAAGCGAAACATACAAAGTTTACGATGCAGCAGGAAACGAAATAACAAGAGTTGGCTATGAATTTATTTCAACATCTATTGATGGAACGGATACAAGCCTTCCAGGATATGGAACTACTGTTAAAGTTTACTTCGACTTGAAGATGGTTGAATTTACAGTAAGACTTGCAACAGGCGTTCATAGTGTTACAATCAAGAACACTTACGCAAACAACATGATTCTTACTGGCGAAACTCAACCAGAAGGCACAGTTGTTTATAAGGCTAAGTACAGCACAAAACTTGTATTGAACACAACTCTCAGCAATGGTTATGAATTGTGGGGATGGCAAGTAAATGGTACTTACTTCAATCAAACTGGTGCTACAACAGGCGTTGAATATGTAATCGGCTCTCAAGGAACAGGTGACGCAAGATTTGAACTTAGTGCAATTGCCGTTCCAAAGAACATCACAATCATATTCAATCCAAATGACGGCTCAAGCGAAGTTTCAAAACAACTTACAACATATGGCGACAAAGAAGTTGCACTTAGAGCAAATGACTTCAAGCGTGACGGTTATACATTTGTTGGTTGGGCTCTTACAAAGGACGGCGAAGTTGTTTACACAGACGGCGAAGTGATTGACATCAACTTCACAGAAGATTTGACACTTTACGCTGTTTGGGAAGAGAAAGAAGCAAGCATGTGGTGGCTGTGGATTGTATTGGCAGTCGTAGCAGTTGCACACATCGTATTTGTAATCTTACTCATCTTGAGAAAACAAAGCACAAAGAAACGTAAACTTATGAGCAAACAGTAAGATTAAAGACCTTGTTCGCTTAGATAAAAAGACTGAAAGAAATTTCAGTCTTTTTTGTTTTTTATTTTGTTTTTTGGGTAAAATGATATATACTATGTCAAGGAGGGTAAAATGAAAAATAATAAAATTAAAGTTGTCCAATATGGATGCGGAAAAATGAGTGTTTACACAATGCGCTATGTTTTTGAGAAAGGCGCAAAAATCGTTGGTGCTTTTGATATTGACCAATCAAAAATTGGCAAAGACATAGGCACAATAATTGGTGATAACAAAAATTATAAGGTAAAAATTCAAGATTCAAGCACATTTGAAGATTTCTTGAACAACAATGAAGTTGATGTTGTAATCGTAACAACAATGAGTTTGATTGCTGACCTTGAAGATGTGCTTCTTACATGTGCTAAGTGCGGAGTAAATGCAATTACAACTTGTGAAGAGGCGTTTTTTCCACAAAACAGCAATCCAAAACTTTTTGAAAAAATCAACGAACTTGCAATCGAAAATGGCTGCACAATCTGCGGAAGTGGCTATCAAGATGTTTTCTGGGGGAATTTGATTTCTGTGCTTGCTGGTGCAACACACAAAATCACAAAAATTCGCGGAAAGAGCAGTTATAATGTTGAAGACTATGGCATCGCTCTTGCAAGAGCACATGGTGCTGGTCTTTCTGTTGAAGATTTTGAAAAAGAAGTTGCAAGCGCTGATAATATTTCTGAAGCGGAGAGAAAAAAAGTTATTAAGGCTGGAAAGTTCGCACCAAGTTATATGTGGAATGTAAATGGCTGGCTTTGCTCAAAACTTGGTCTTACAGTTAAGAAACAAACTCAAAAATGTGTTCCTCACATCGCAAAGAAAGCAATGAAGAGTGAAACACTTGAAATGACAATTCCAAAAGGTGCATGCACAGGCATGAGTGCTGTGGTTACAACTGAAACAAAAGAAGGAATCATTCTTGAAACAGAGTGTATCGGAAAGGTTTATGATAAGACAGAGTTTGACTGCAATGACTGGACAATTGAAGGCGAACCAAACACAAGAGTGGTTATTGAACGCCCAGCAACAGTAGAACTTACTTGTGCAACAATTGTGAACAGAATTCCTGAACTTTTGGTTGCACCTCCTGGATATTTCACAACAGAATTTATGCCAGAAAACTTCTATAAGACAGAAGGTCTTGAAAAATATGTTATGGGTTTTGATGATTGCTGCTGTGACGAAGAATGTGATTGTCATCACGACCATAAATAAGAAATTAAATTGAAAATAAAAACACGAGTTAATCGTGTTTTTTCATTATTTTTTTATTAATTTAAGAGAGAATCAGTTTAAAATCATTATATACAACTTATTATCATTTTAAAATTTCCTTTAAACAATTTTCATTTGTTTATGAATTGAAGAAATTGACAACATCTTTATAAACTTCATTTTTATTAAGTTCGTTTAGAAGTTCGTGTCGGCAATTCTCATAAATTTTAAGTTTTGAATTGACATTATTTTTTAAATAAAGTTTGTGTAGTGATTTTACATGCTTGCCATTTGAACCTACTGGGTCTTGGCTTCCAACAATGAGGAATAATTTTTTCTGACCGATATTTTTAATTCCGCTGTTTGCTTTGTTGCAACCTAAAATCATACTTCGATAAAAACCAAAAGGAAAACTTCCGCCGCAATATTCATCCGAAAGATATGCCTTAAGAACACTCTCGTCACGCGTAAACCAATTTCCATTTTCAAATTTCTTGCCATAAGCCTTTATACACATTTTCTCCAACAAGCCACCTTTGCTCGAATCACTTTTGAAAAACGAGAGAAATTTGCAAGCCATTCCGCCAAGTTTCATAATTGCAGAACTGCCGTTCGTCGTTCCGCAAAGTACACACTTTTCGATGCTTGGTGCAATTTGAATAAGGCGTTGGCACAAAAGAGAGCCATAAGAATGGGCAAAAACATAAATTGGGAGGGCATAGGTGTTGTTTATAAAAGAAATTATGTTTTGAAGGTCTTGCAATGTTTCGCTGTAAATATCTTCTTCGCCAAATCCCAACCTAGATTTGCTTGTTGCAGTAAGCCCATGACCGCGAAGATCGGTGGTTATTGCAACAAATCCATGCTTGTTAAGAAATTTTGCAAAATTATCATAACGCCCACAATGTTCCATCATGCCATGCAAAATCAAAACCACCGCCTTAGGGTGTTCAACTTCTTCATATATGTTTGTGTTGAGTTGTAAATCATGAAAACCCCAAATTTTAATGTTTTTTGGATATTCGATTATTTTCTTTGTTGATGTTTTTAATTTTGCTGGAGTTTTCTTAGTTGACGCCTTTTTACTTGAAGTGGCACTTTCTGTTTTTTCAGATTTTTTTGCATAAGATGTTGACTTAGATTTTTTGTTTTCCAGTTTTTCAACAGATTTTTGTGACTTTTCCATTAAGCCTCCTTTTAAAGTTTTGCTTTATGAAAATTATTTTACTTTTTATTTATTTTAACACAAGTTTTATAATTTAAAAAATAAATAAACAATTTTACGATTTGTTTTGAAACAAAACTGCTGCAAACCTGTTAAAGAAAAACAGATTTTAGCACTAGGACTAAAATTCCGCTTTTAAGGTTGACATAATGATTTCAAAACTTTTGTCTCGCTTTTTCTTTTGTCGCCGCTCGTAAATGTAAAATGGAGTTATTGAAATAATAGATGCGACAATAACCAACAGTGCATAGTTTAGTGTATAGGAATATTCCCAATTCATGAAGGAGAACAAGTCGAAAGGGAATCCATTTTCCATAAGGAAAAGATAATTTGCACCTTCAACCAACAGGTTTCCAGCCATAGACCAGCAGACAAGAAGTGCTATTCCGATGTATGCTTGCCAGAAATCTTTAACACGCACTTTGAAATATCCGCTTGCTATGCAGGCGATTACGACCGTTGGCATAACGAAGTGAAGCAGCAAACTTTCATAATGCAAAAATGAAAGTGTGCTTAGATAATAATAGTCACCAAAGATGAAGGTCAAAATTCCGCCAAAGAATGTTACAACCAAAATTGGCAAGAAAAACTTTTTGGTTTTAGTCAAATAAAAAGCAGGAAAAACAAAACTCATAACATGGCACAGATGCCAAGGCAAAATTTCAACAAAGGTTTGAGTTCCAGAAAAATACAACAACGCCATTCTAAAAATTCTGAAGAAAAGCATAACAAAACACAGAACGGTTGTCATTTTGAGAGCAAATTTCTTATATTTTTTGCAGATAAACCAACAGGCGACAAGCCAAGCAGCAAGAAGTGCCATAAGAAAAATATGTAGTCCACACCAAAGGCCGGGGCCGTCACCCATAACATCTGCATTTTCAATTAGCCAATCATAAAAACCAAAAACTGTATTTAACATAAAACTCCTTATTTTGTCTAATTATAACAATTTTGAAATATCAAATCAAAATATATTAAAACATTTTTAAAATTTATTTGATTATGATAAAATATACAAATAAGGAGTTTAATATGTTTTTAAGAAAATCTTTAAGAAAAGCCAACAAAGAAATTTCTCAGAACAAAGATTTTGTCGTATCAAGTGACGGGGACGCAATTATAAATGTTAAAGTTGTCAACAAAGATCAAATTTTTTCAACTTACAACTATGACAACAATGAAAAATTAAATTCTGAACTAAGCCAATTTATATATGACAAAGCACGATTTGTTCAACCAGCAAAAAATGTTAAAATTAAAATTTTCAGCACAGAAGAAGTCGATGAGTCAGAAGTTTCGTCAGCAATAAAAAATCATTATAAGGTTGATTGCATAGAGACAAAAAGTGAGATGCGCAGAAATCTGCTATTCTCTGGGATAATGCTTTGGCTTGGAATTTTCTTTTTTGCATTCTTGCTGTTAATGCATAGTTATTTTTATAATGCTTATCTAGAAATCATTACAGAAATTGCAACTTGGGTTTTTATTTGGGAGGCGGTTGATTCATTTTTCTTAGAAAGATTAAAACTCAAGCGTAAGAGAAATTTGCTTTTAAAACTATATTCTGCAGAAATAAAAGTTATCGTTTTAGACGGCAAAGAGGTTCGAAATACAAAGACTCCACATTCATAAGTCAACTTTTTCAAGTTTGGAGGTTGCCCAATCTTTCTAATAACCTGCGCCAAAAAAAAGAATTTAAATCCTTTTTATCTCAACTCTTACTTATGCTGCTAGTTTCAAAAGTACCCCAAAAACCGCTTTTTATTTTTTTTGGAATTTTCCGTCTTTTTTGTGAACTATATAACTTAAGTCATTTGAAGCAGAAAGTTCTTTAACTCTTGCCAAAGCCTCTTCTTTTGTTGCAAAACATGCAATTTTGCGTTTCGCTCCGTCTTTTTTAATAAACCAAACTCGATTTTCTTTGTCATACAAGACGCGATAAATCGCTTTACGAATCTTTCTTTCAGTTTTCTCTTTCTTTTGTTCTTCTTTGCTGGCATTTTTAATTTTTTTCTGTGTTTCACTTTCTTCCGAAATTACAGCAGTATCTGTATTTACCTCATTTTCTTGCGTTGAACTTTCTTTTTGTTTTGTTTCAATCTCATTGCTTACTTTTTTATTTTTCCTTTTGAAAAACCACATATCATTCCTCCAAACTTTCTTGTGTGATTAATATAGCATTTTTCAACAAATTTTGCAATATTTAAAGAAAAAAATCTTTTTTTCTTAATTTTATTATAAAAGCATAAAAAATTTGCTTTTTTTTTAATTACAGATGGACAGAATTTTATAAAAGGTGTATAATTAAGCGAAAGGAAGAAAAATGATTGAGATTAAAAATTTAAGTTACAAAGTTTCAGAAGGAAAATCTGAAAAATATATTCTAAATGACCTCTCTGTTACTTTTCCTCAAGGAAAAATAACATGCATAACAGGACACAATGGAAGTGGCAAGTCAACATTGATTAAACTTATTATGGGGATACTGCAGTCGGAGTGTGGCGAAATTTTGCTCAACGGACAGAAAGTAAATGATTTAGCAATTAATGAAAGGGCAAAACTTGGAATTACATTGGCATTTCAACAGCCAGTCCGATTTAAAGGACTGACTGTTCGTGATTTGATAAGCCTTGCAATTAAGTCTAGGGGAGAGGACAAAGAAATTACAGTTGCAGAGGTTTGCAAATATCTTTCTATGGTTGGGCTTTGTGCGAAGGATTACATTGACAGAGAACTTGACGATACGCTTTCTGGTGGAGAACTTAAACGCATTGAACTGGCAATTGCAATTGCAAAGGGAGGAGAAGTTTTTTTGTTTGACGAACCAGAGGCTGGTATTGACCTTTGGAGTTTTGATGGTCTTGTTGAAATTTTTAAAAAATTGAATGGAAAGACAATCATTATTGTAAGCCACCAAAAGAAAATTTTGGAAAATTCTGATTATATTTTGCTTTTAAGCGAAAACGAGCAGGCGATTTTTGATAAAAAAGAAAACATTGCCTTGGATTTGCAAAAGCCGCAATGTCACAGACTAGGAGGACTTACAAATGGATAAGATTGACAAAGAACTTTTAAATGAAATCTCTGGACTACACGGAACACCACAGGGAAGTTTTAATATACGCAAAAATGGCGAAAGTATTGCACGAAATTCAATGCAAGACATTGAGATTATTCCTAAAACCGACAAAAGCGGGATTGATATTATTGTAAAATCCGGAGTAAAAAGTAAAAGCGTTCACATCCCTGTAATCATTACTGTTGGCGGTTTGCAAGACCTTGTTTACAACGATTTTTATATTGGTGAGGATGCGGATGTTTTGATTGTTGCCGGTTGTGGGATTCATAATGCCACTTCGCAAAAAAGTGAACATAACGGAATCCATTCTTTCCACTTGGCGAAAAATTGCAGGGTAAAATATGTTGAAAAACATCTCGGCACAGGCAGCGGAATAGGTGAAAAAATTTTAAATCCTGTTACAAACATTGACATGAAACAAGGGTCTCAATTTGAAATGGACACAATTCAACTTGGTGGAGTAACTTACTCAAATCGAAAAACAAGAGCGGTTCTTGGTGAGGGCACAAAATTGATTATTAAAGAAAAGATTTTGACAGAGAACGCCCAAATTGCGAAAACGCTTTTTGATGTTGTGTTGAAAGGAAAGTCATCAAGCGTGGAGGTGATAAGCAGAAGCGTAGCCAAAGGAAAATCAAAGCAGGTTTTTGTTTCAAACATCAGGGGAAAAAATGAATGTTTTGGGCATGTTGAATGTGACGGAATTTTGCTTGACAGTGCAGTTATTGAATCCACGCCAAAAATTGTTGCAGAGAATGTTGATGCTACGCTTGTTCACGAGGCTGCAATTGGAAAAATTGCTGGGGAGCAACTTATAAAGTTGCAAACGCTTGGGCTTTCTGAAGAAGAAGCAAAAAACGAAATTATTAAAGGATTTTTAAAATAAAAAGAAGCAAAAATGCTTCTTTTTGTTTATTTAAGCAAAATTTTTCAAAAATGACTTTACAAAAACGAAATTGTTGTGCTATAATGTTAGCGCAAGTAAGTGCTGTGAGGACACAACATCCCTTGTAAAACAAAAACACAACTATGCGTCGCTAGCTCAGCTGGATAACAAAAACAAACATTTGTTTTTGTTGCGACTTCGAAGTGATGTCGGGCGCAATGAAGACGTTGGAGCAGTTCGGTATCGA
>CAZQFT010000013.1:0-10964 GCA_964592565.1 uncultured Lachnospiraceae bacterium | reverse complement strand
GGGTCATCGGTTCGAATCCGATTATCTCCACCAATCAAAACCTAAACCGAACCGCTGGTTTAGGTTTTTTTAACAAAAAAAAGCAAGAGATATAATCTTGCTTTTTACATTTCTTCTTTCTTTTTCAGTTCTGCCAGTTCTGAGTCGTCAAGCATGTCGAAAATGTTTTTAAATGTTTCATCATATCTTACTGCCATAAGTTTGTAACTTGCGTAGTTTGCAATTGGCGATTTTAATTGGTCTAGATAAGAATTGAAGATGATGAAGGTTGAGATTACAAGAGTTCCGGCTGTTATCATATTGAATGCAAGGCAGAAGCAAATGCTTACGCCGATATACCAAACAAGATAGAAAATATAAGGATAAGCGTTAGCCCAATTGCAATAACCAAGCCAAGCCTTGTCAAATGCCTTGACTTTTTTCATATAAGTTTCCATATTGTAAGTCTCGTCCTCTTTGAAGTTTGGGTCTTGCATGGCTTTAATCAATTTCAGTGTGTAGTCATAGCGTTCTGCGTCATATTGGCGAGAATTGTGCATGTGTTTTCGACAAAACTTATCGGCAATTTCAATAAACAAAAACGACACAAGTGTTGCGGCAATCATAATCAGTGCCAGATAACCGCCATAGAAAATGAAGAACGGAAGATAGAACAAAACTTTTAAAATACAGTCGAAGATGAGATACATATATGAAATGTAATAAGTGTTTGCGTCTTCCAAGAAAGTCGAACTTGAAATTAAAACTTTTCCCTTGATTTTTGCATTTTTATTGCTAAAGGCGTTCATTTTAACGATATCTTTACGGATGTTTGAAGTGATTGGAATGCCGTTATTGATGAAAATTCTTGTTGTAAAGAAACTTGTTAGGCTTGAAACTAAATTCAAAACCAGAATCAAAATTGTTATCCAAACAAAGAGCGAAATATTTTTGTTTGGAATGATGTCTTCTTGCAAAATTTTGTTACATATTGGGGTAACAATTCCTACGGCAAGTCCAAGCACGCACATAATGCAGGCATAAATTGTTGCTTTTTTACATCGGAAGAAATATTTAATCATTCTGAATACATTTTTGTTACGCATCTAATTCTTCCTCCATTAAAGTTTTTACATTCTCAATTCTTGGTTGAACCGACCTGATTGAAATGAAGTTGTTTATAAGAGTAATAAGTTGCGAGTAAATCGTGTTTATGAATGTTGTGAAAATCAGGTATTCCCCAATCAAAATTTGTCCATTGATGGCAAGTATTCCCGCAACCGTACATGAAATTATGTAAATTAAAAGTTTGATTATGTTTAGGATTGTTGAATATTTGTTTGAAACTTGGCTAACCTTTTTTCGCGCTTCCGTATGTTGTTTGTTTATTTTCTTAAATGTGCGATATTCTTCTTCATCTTGGGTTGCAGTCACATGATTTATGGATTCTTTAAGTTCGCCGTCAACAATTCGGTATGTGCGATTTTGCTTATATGCAGCCTTGTGATATTTCAAACTGAAATAAATCAAAAGTGGGGTCAGTGCGATTGGTGTGATTAAAAGATATGGGCTGATGCTGTTGAGCATGAAAATGGTGTAAATTATGCTCATAACGCTGCTGATGATTGTGGAATAATAAGATATAAAAACATTTCCAACTTCATAAATGTCTTCATGAAGCAGCACCATCATGTCACCATTCGAGTGCTTTGACTTTTTGCCAATGCTCTTTTTGAAAATTTCCATGCGATATTGGTTTGCTAAATAATTCTGTCCACGCTTTTGAATATAGCATGACAAGAGTGATGAAAAATAAGAAATTGCGGCACAAATCAACATTGCTACACTGAGCGAGATGATAAGTTGTAGGCTTCCATAATCCCCAAAAGTTCCACCAAACAGAAAAGCCAACTCTCCGCTGTAAGGCATCCCTGTATAGTTTAATCCATAGTCAATTACAAAGCCGATTATTTTGTAAACATAGTTTCCAAGCACAGTGCTTACAACGCCAAGAATGATAACCAAAAGCATAATCCAAGTGGCTTTTTTACATCTGTTTATTATGTATTTATTCATAACATACCTCTATTTCGTCAAAGTATAGCACATACGATTTTTTTTGCAAACTTTTTAACAAAGAAACAAAAAAAGAAAGATTAGTTCTTCCTTTTTGTTTTGTATTTATGCGTTTATATCTTTGTTTTCAACAGGAGTGATCTCTTCAACAGGTTGTGCAGATTGCATTTGGACAACGCGTTTTTTCTCTTTTGACAAGTCAACAAGATAGAAAATGTTTGCAATTAAAAGAAGTGTTATACAAATTATATAGAAAATTACATATAAGATAGAAAGTGTTCCAAGACTTGAGATAAATGTGATAAGCATAAGTGAAATTAAAATAAAGTTGAAAACGATAAGCGCAATCGTTACCCCTTTTCTTTTTGCATAATGTTCGTGAGGCTTGTTGATGTATGAAAATGATATGCAAGAAAGAACTAATGCTGTTATTGAGATAAGTTCAATCAATAAAGTAGAGAAAAACAGCAATTCAACAGGCGCATCTGTTTCTGCAGATGGACGATCAAGAATAATCAAAAATGCAACAAAGAAAAAGTAAAGTGGATAAATGTTTATAAGTGTTTGAATTGAATGGACAATGGTGCCAAAAATTGAGCCTATAAGGCTTTTTGTTCTTTTCATAAAAAATCCCCCTTGATAAGAGCATGTTATCAAATAAAAGTTGACAATGTCAAACAAAAATCAATGTTTTTCAAACGAGTGGTTTTTATTTTGATAATTTTTGTGTCGAATTTGCTCAAAAAAGGCGTGAAAACTTTTTGTCAAAAGCGTTTCTTCGTTGACTTTTTAAATTTGTTTATGATATTCTATAAATGAAAAAGTCTAAATTTTGGCAAAAGGAAGGATATGGAAGAAAAAATCATAACTTTTTCTGGAAACAACAAACAATTATTTTCCAGAGTTCAGTTGCAAACGATTGATCCAAAACTGACATTGATTGTGCCTGAAACTCACAATGCAATTCTGATTAAAGATGGGCAAATGTTACAAACTCTTTCTTCTGGAAAATATTTCGTAAGCAAGTTTGTTGATTTGAAAACAGAATTGGATGCAAAACTTGAAGTTTTGTTTATGTCAAAAACTGCAAAACTGAAACTTTTGTGGGGAACGCCATCTAAGGTTTTAATGTTTGACAGCGTTGTGGAAGGAAATTATCATCTTGGATTGTCAGGTGATTTTGAAGTTCAAATCAGCGACCCAAGAAAGTGTTATCTCTATCTTGTTGGTGCGTCAGAAGACTTGACTTCAGATGCTTTGCAAGAAAGACTTATGTCAAATGTTGTTTCAGTTGTTGAAAATGTCGTTGTGGAGCATGTCAGCAAAAACAAAGTGCTTTACAGTCAACTTTCATTGCACAAAAAAGAAATCTCAAAAGTTGTGCTTCAAAGTTTAAGCAAAAAACTTAACAGCGAATATGGAATTGCGGTTTTTTCTTTTAATATTGCAAACATTATCATTGACGATGAAGACTTGGAAAGACTTTCAAAACTTGAGGTGAAAAAATCAACAATTGTTTGTCCAAAATGCCAAGCCGAACTCAGCGAAAATGCCAAGTTTTGTTCTGGGTGTGGTTACAAAATCGGCGGAGGCAAAACCTGTCCAAGTTGTCAAGCAGAAAATTCAGACAATGCCAAATTTTGTTCAAATTGTGGAAATAAATTAGATTAGGAGGAAAAACATGGTTGCATTTTGCATTATTACACTTTTATTAATTTTGGGTTTTGCAATTTGGTTTATTTGCAGAGAATACATCAAAAAACCTAAGGAAGAAAAAGAGAGCGGAAGCCGTGGCATACTTAAAAACAAAAAGTCAATTGAAAGCATGGTGGCAAATGTTGAAAGCATTTTGGTGTATGCCAATGGAAATGACGAACTCTGCAATCGCTTGGTGGAAGTTAAGGACAACATTCGTTTCTTCAATCCAACAACAAACGCAAAAGTGCTTGCTGTGGATGTAAAGATTGCAAACAAACTTGATGACCTTAAAATTTTGACAGCAAAAGACAATACTCAAGAAACTTGTTTCAGAGTTTTGGAAGAGGTTGAAGCATACATAGTTCAACGCAAGAAGGAAGAACAAGAATGAAAAGAAGTTTGTTTGTATCTGACAACTTAAGCAGTGTAGACGAAAAGAGGGTTCTCAACGAACTTAAACTTGGATATTTAAACCTTGAGGACGAGATGTTTGAACAGGCGAAACTCAACTTTCAACTTGTTTTGCAAATTGACAAAAAAAATGCGGATGCCTATTGGGGATTGATGCTTGTCAAGTTTCAACTTACAAGCGAAGAGTTGCTGTTTTCGGACGCGGCGACATACAAAAGTGCAATATATTTGCCAGAATATCTTAAGGCAATGGAGTTTGCACAAGACAGACAATCAAAAATCTATGAAGGTCTTATGCAAAGAATTTATGAAATCAATCAAGGTGACAACTATTAAAAGGAGCGGCAGTTATGTGGTGGCCATTTAAAAGAAACAAATTTAAAAATTTAAACAGGGCGGACCTTGTAAACTCGATTTGCGAGCTTGAACGACAAGAACGGACGGTTGAGGCAGAGGTGTATCAGAAAATCAAAGAGATTGATGCACTTATGGATAAGGGTAAAAAAGAAAAAAATAAAGAGTTACAACTTTTCTATGCAAAGAAGATAAGCCACTTGCAAGAGGAAAAACAAGTTTGCATGGAAAGGGGAATGTATCTTTTGTACAACATCCGACTTATGAACAAACTTAAGGATGCCTACGACAACAACACATTCTTCAAAACTCAAACAAAAGTGCCACTTTCAGAACTACTGAAAGACCAAAAGGGGCTTGCAAAGTTTTTGAACAAGGCACTTGAAACAAGAATTGCCAGCGAGGATGTGCTTACCAGTGCGGACGAACTTTTTATGGAAGTGCAATCTGCATATGATGTCAGCGAGCCAATTTATGGCATAGGCAAAAACGAAGAAGAAATTTTGACTATGTTTGAGAAAGAGGCTCAACTTGAAGATGAGCAAACCTTAGCACAAGAAAAGCAAGAAAATAATCCTATTAAAAAGAAAAAAATTAAGATGGAGGAATAAAAATGGGACTTTTTAAATCAAAACAAGAAAAAGAAATTGAAAAGAAGATGCTTGTAAAGCGCACAATCAACACAATGAACAAGCAAATCAACCGTTTGGAAGAACAAAAGAAAGTGTTTGTTGATGCTGCAAAGCGTGCAAAGGATAAAGATTTGGAAGCACAATATCGTCTTGCTCTTTCAGGTTACAAAATGACAGTTCAGCAACAAAAGAGAGCACAAGAAATGCTTTTGAACTTTGAAATTACTGCTCAAATGAAAGATGTTACTATGATGACTTCAGAGTTTTTGCGTGGCATGAGTGCAATCAGCAAAGAGATGACAAAACTTGCAGACGCAAAAGAATTTGCAAAAATACAAGCACAATTTGAAGAAGCTATGGTTGCTGTTGAAACTCAAACAGACCAAATGGACAACTTTATGGAAATGAGCCAAGAAACATTCTACAATCAAGGCCGCGACAAAGAAGGCAAACAAATGACAGATGAAGAATTTGAAAAGTTCATTATGGAACAAGTTGGACAAGACGAACTTTCAAGCGAAAGCATTGAAAAAGAAATGGAAGAACTTAGAAAGAAAATTGATGCAGAAAGCAAATAATTTGTTTAAAACTATTTTCGGACAATCGGATTGATTGATCCGAATATTTTTGAGGGAAGTATGAAAGAAACAAGCATAACTGTTTTGTCTGAAACCTTTGACCTTTACATGGAAAATGGAAAGAAAGCAAAAGAAAAAGGGAACATTCCTCTTGCCAAACGCAACTTTATGATGGCAGGAGAAACAATGATGAGGATGGCACAACTCAGCAAGGGAAAACTTAAAGAGGTTCGCTTGCAGAGGGCGCGCCGCTTGGTTGAACTTGCAGACAATTTGACAAAGAAGCCAGAGAAAATCAATAAAAAAGATGATGCCGAAAAAACAGAAGAAGACGATGATATAAAAAAATGGCAAGCCGCACAAATTCCAAACATAAGTTTCAAAGATGTTGCTGGGCTTGAGGATGTCAAGAAGGCGATTACAATTCGCATGATTAATCCTGTCAAATTCCCTGACAAATACAAAATGTATGGCAAAAAGACAGGCGGCGGAGTGCTTTTATATGGACCTCCGGGCACTGGAAAAACAATGATTGCCAAAGCGATTGCCAACGAGGTTGGTGCGAAGTTTTATGCAGTAAAAGGTTCAGACATTGTAAGCAAGTGGGTTGGAGAAAGCGAAAAGAACATCAATTCACTTTTTGAAGAAGCAAACAAGCAAGACAGAGCAATCATTTTCATTGATGAAATGGACAGCCTTATTGGAAAGCGTGGGGTTGACACTCACAACGATAAGCGTGTAAACGAGTTTTTGCAACAAATTGATGGCTTTGCTGGAAGAAATCCAGACTTGCTTTTGCTTGGAGCAACAAACAGACCTTGGGATATTGACAGCGCAGCAATGCGTTCTGGAAGATTCTCGCAAAAAATATATTTGCCTTTGCCAGATGCGGCGGCAAGAAAATTTATGATTGAAAAAAATATGAAAGGCGTGCCAACTGAAAAAGACTTTGACATCAACAAAATTGTTGAGCAAACAGAAAACTTCAGCGGCGCGGATATTGAAGAACTTTGCGACAGAGCGAAAGACGAGCCACTTCTTAAAGCGATTGCAACAGACAGTGTCGTTTTGGTTTCAAACAAAGACTTCGAAAATGTCCTTGCGGTTATGCCACCAAGCGTAACGCAAAAAGAAATCAAACTGTTTGATGATTACAATGCAGAGGTAAACAGTTTGGTAAACAACAAAAAGACAGATAAAAAATAAAAAGGATTTTGAGTGAGAGAAAGAGTTTGTAAAAATTGCGGCGGAAGGGCGTATAAAGTTGTTGGGCAGAACATGGTTAAATGTATGTTTTGTGGGACTTTATATGTGGACGAACAATCCTCGAAAGAAGAAGAGGTTTTGGTCGTAAAAGCGAAAGAACTCCTCCGTGAGTTCAAGTTTGAGCAAGCGGTTTCTGAATTTAACAAAATCCTTTCTCTTTATCCAATGTCATTTGAAAGTTATTTTGGAAGGGCACTTGCAAAGAACAAAATTGTACTTTACGCAAACAAAAGGGGTGTAAAGAAACACCCAAGGTTTTTTGGTGAGATAAAAAGCATAAAGGATGATGAGGATTATCTCAAAGCCCTTGAGTATGCACCTCCAGAAGTTGACAAAACTTATAAAGACATTGCGAAAAGAATTGATAAAATTCTTAGTGGATATAATCAAATTGAAAACGAAACAGATGTTTTTGTTTTAACAGCAAAGACAGATGAAAAAAATGAAAAAATCAATCAAATGATTGATGGACTTAAAAGACAATTAAATAATGTGTTTTTGTTTTCTGGGCAAAACGAAGAAGAGGTTTTTAAAGCACTTAAAACTGCAAAGGTATTTTTGTTTGTTGTAAATTCAGACAAAAATTTCACAAATGGCGATTTAAAAAACATTTATGACCGCTATTTATATTTCATCTCAGAAAAGCAAAAGGCCAAAACAAGCTACATTCTGATTTTGGATAAGTTCGAATTGGAAGAACTGCCTAAGGAAATTATTTTAAACAAGAGAAATGTTTATGATATAAGTTCAATTTCTTTCCTTGAGGACATAATCCACAAGGTTGAAAAAGAAAAAAGTGTAACCTTTAATGAGGCTGTGAAACTGGAAAAAATTGAGGTTGAGCAAGTTGAACCAGAGCGAATTGACTATGTTGATATTGCAACGATCGAACCTACAGAACTTGGAACTTATCATGTTGAAAACATCGAGCTGAGCGAGGCGAACAAAATTAAATGGATTTTTCTTTTGCTTAAGCATGGCGACTTCCTATCAGCACAAGACATTGTGTCTGTCGAACTTGCAAAAGACCCCAACAACTCACAACTTTTGTTTGCTCAACTTATGATTGACAGACAAATCAACACCGAAGAAGAGTTTTTCTCCAATATTTCAAATTTTAATGATAAGCAACTTATTGACAAGATTTTAGAATACGCCAGCAAGGATTTTGCGGAGGACTTTGTAAACAAATGGGAAGACCTTTTGATAAGTCTTGACAGTGAAGATTATTATGAAACATATCTCCTATACCTTGCAAAATACAACACTTCAAATCGTGAAAAACTGGTTGTTGCTGCTGAAAGAAAAGCGATTGACACCATGAGTGAAGACCTTATTCAAAAAGTGATTAAGTGTCTTGACAAGACGGATGTCCAGCGCTTTGTAAACTTTTATTTTGCTTTAGCACAAAAAAGCGACAAGCATGATTTCTATGAAAAAGTGCTTTCTCTTGACCAGGGTCACGAGCAAAGCAATTTGATGTTGCTTTTTCAGCGTTTTAAGACAATTGAAGATAAATTGACTTATAAAAACAGAGAAGAAATTGAGGATGTGCTCAAATATTTAAGTGAAGATGCCAGAAATCATTTTGTTGGTTCAATAATTGAAATGATTTTGCCTATTGCGTTTTATGATATAGAAAAAGCATGCAATCAATTCGATTTTTATTTGTCATATGTTGCAAATGAAGAGAAATTAGTTGCCCAACTTCAAAAAGTGGCACTTGAACTTTTGAATATGGGTTTCTTTAAGGAAGCAGAAAAATATTTGGCGATTGCGGTTTCAAAATCAAATGAAGCAGCATTGTTCTGGGAACTTATCAAGGCGAAATCGCATTGTAAAACCGACCAAGAACTCATCCTTACAAATGTTAAGGTTTCCAAATTTCCAGAATGGGAATCGTTGCTTTCATTGTCTGATGAAAAGCAGACAGAGCGTTACGCTGAAATTGTCAGCAAAATCAATCTCTACAAGGGTGAAAGGCAACCTTTCAAACCTGATTTGCTTGATAAGGTTAATCTTTCAATTAAACTTGAAGAGTTTATAAATCGAAATAACAAGATTTTGTTGGAACTTGAAAAAGAAGGCTATGCAAGCGGAGTTCATTATTACAAAATGCAACTTGCTCCGTTTGAAAAATATCTTAATCAAATAGCGGAGATTCAAACTTTTGAGGAATATTCTGATTTTGTAAATAAGATTAGAACTCGCCTTTCAGCACTTGAATTGTCACTTGACAGTTCTGTTAATGTAACTCACTTACAAGCACGCACTGAAGTTAAGAATGTGATTGCGAAGACGCCAGATGACCCGGAGGGCAAAAACAGAAAAATTTTAAGAGATATAAAGAGAGATGTTTTCTTAAAGAGGTTTTGCTTTATTTTTCTTGAAATTTGTCCAATGATTTTCTTTGCTGGGCTTTTGTGTTTCTTGATTGCAAATCCAAAAGAGGTGTGGACTTATTTCAATCAAACATTTTTTGTTGTTGCTTTAATTCTTTCAATTTCACTTGCGTTTGCGAACTTAATCATTTATGTTTGCAAAAAGAAAGATGCAAGGAAGACTCAACTCTTTGCGTATTTAACTGTTGTGATATTGGGCATTGTAAATCTTGTTTTGTTCTGCGTTGGGTTTTATTTTGCAAAACCTATTGAAATTAATAATGCAGATGAGTTGCAGACACTTTTGAAAAATGCTCCACATGCAGAATATGAAATCACATGCGACATTGATATGGGTGAACTTGAGTGGAAGACCGTCAATTTTTCTGGAACACTTGACGGGAATGGCTTTACACTTCAAAATGTTTCGTTTGAAAAATCTGGATTGTTTGCAAACAACAGCGGTGATATAAGCAATTTAAAAATTCAACTCAAAACAAAGTCATGTAATGCCCAGAAGTTTGGTGTGATTGCACAACGAAATGCTGGAAACATTAAGAACTGCCAAATATTTGGACAATTGACTTTCAATGTTGACGAGGATGCTCTTATCGGTGGGATTGTTGCCCAAAATGATGGCGGAACAATTGAAGACAGTCTGGCCGAACTTACAATTACTATGGAATCAGGTGCAAATGAAATTGTATTTGGCGGCATTGCAGGAAAGTCAACAGATGATGCAACAATAAAGAAAAATGTATCAATAATAGGTCTTGTTCTAAATCAGAACGCAGGAAAAAGTGTTGTTGGTGGGCTTGTAGGCACGCTCGAAAATTCTGAAGATGCAGAACTTTCTAAAAACCAAGCAGAGATTGATTTTGTGTTTACTGGAAACAGTGACTTACTTATTTCTGGTGGACTTGTAGGGCTTGGCTATCAGGCAAGTTCAAACAATTTCTCAACAGGAGAAATTGATGCAAGCGGTCTTTCTGGCGTTGGATTTATTGGTGGCTTATATGGACAATATGAAAACACTCATTTGAGCGAAATGATAAATCATTCTTATTCAACAGTGGAAGTTAGTGGAGAAATAACTAAAGGGTCTTTGGTTGGAAATTTGGGAGGAACAATTGACTCTTGCTTTACGACTTCCGAAATTGAATTTGTTGGAAACAAGATGTTTACGCAGGCAAAGACATCTAATTGTCGTCAAAACTATTCACAAGATCTTGAGTTTAATGAAGAAGTTTGGGATTTAACCTTTGAACTTCCAAAATTAAAATAAAATCTTATAAAGTTTAAATTTTATTAAAAAAGAATCATATTAAATATTGTTTACACTATTAAATAAAAGGGAAGTGATATAAATACTTCTCTTTTTAAATTTTTATTTTTGCAACAGCGTGATTTTTGTTGACTAATCAACATAAAATAACTATAATATTGTCTATGCAAAAAAACAAAAGGAGGGAACAATGTTTAAATTATTAAAAAATCTGAAATGGATTGATTATTTGTTTATGGTCTGTGTGTGTGGACTTGTGATTTTGCAAGTTTGGCTCGACTTAAAATTGCCTGACTACATGTTC
>CAZQFT010000012.1:0-11521 GCA_964592565.1 uncultured Lachnospiraceae bacterium | reverse complement strand
TGCGACTGTAAAAAATTTGGTGCTTGAGAATGTAAGTATAGCGCCTTACAGCGAAAGTTGCTATTTATCTCAAATTGGCGGTGTTGTTGGAAGTGCCACAAATGGTACAAGAATAGAGCAATGCGTCGTGACGGGCTCAATTTCTGGCAACGCATATGTTGGTGGTATTGCCGGGCAAACTTATTCTACTGCTTATATATATGATTGTTTTTCTTCTGCAACTGTAACCGGATCGGATAATATTGGTGGAATTGTTGGTTATACTCAAGCGTCCTACTATAAATATATCAAAAGATGTGCGAATTATGGCTCTATTAATGCAAACTATAGTTCTGTTGGCGGGATTGTGGGGCATGCTTCAAATAACACAGAAATTGTGGATTGTTATAACACAGGTGCGATAACTGCAGTTTCAAATTATGCTGGTGGAATTGTGGGCTATGCCGCTGGATCATCGTCAAGTGTGGATTATTGTTATAACACTGGTTCAATCTCTGCATCAGAGTATGGGAGTGGAATTGTGGGCTATGCTGCTGCGGTAAGCATTATGGACTGCTGGGCTTATTGTTCAATTTCGTTGACAACCGTTCAAGAGACAATTTCTTGTGACGGAATTCTTGGGGGATTTAGCGCTGTGTATTCATCCTCAAACTTTTGGTATGATACTTCTGGGAATTTAGACTCAACTTACGATGCGATTGGCACATATACTTCAAATCTTTCTTCACTTGCAAAGACTTCAAGTTTTTATACAAGTGGCAATTATGTATATTGGTATGACCTTTCGACAGCGAACTGCTCTGATATTTGGTATCTTTATTCTGGTGGAACTATGTATCCAGTTCTGTCTTCGGCACTTTGGTGGGTGACTGGCGACAAAGGAACTTCCGCAGACCCATTTGAAATTGATTCGGTTGAAGATATGCGCGTTTTGGCAATCAGAACAAATATGGGTGCTTCTGCGAGAGAGGTTTATTTCAAACAAACTGCAGATATTTCACTTTCGACTGTTTCAAGTTGGACGCCGATAGGCAACAGCCCAAAATATTTCTATTCAAACTTTGATGGAAATGGAAAGTCAATTTCAGGGTTAAACATTTCGCGAAGTGCAGCTTACAATGGTTTGTTTGGATATGCATATTTTGCCACACTTAAAAACATTATACTTATTTCTCCAAAGATAACTGCCACTTCATATAATTACAATGGCGCACTTGCCGGATACATGTATTTTGGCTCAGTTTCATGGTGTGATGTATATTCTCCAACGATTAGTGCTTATAGTTATACCGGTGGTTTGGTGGGATATGCGTATTACGCTACTTCCGTTACTCGTTGTAATGTGTATAGTGCTTCAGTAAGTGGTTATCAAAATGTTGGTGGAATTGTAGGGAGGTTTTATTATTCTACTGATATGTCTTACTGTACGGTTTCTGGGACAGTGACTGGTTCTTATCAATATGTTGGCGGAATTACGGGTTATGCTTACAACTCTTCTTCTACAACAAGAAAAATTAGTTATTGCTATAACAAAGCATCTGTAACTGCAAGCTCTACATATTGTGGAGGAATTGTCGGATATGCTTATGGGATTCAAATTTCTTACTCTGTAAATGCTGGGACTGTTAAAAATTCGTCTTCAAATTACACAGGTGGAATAGCAGGCTATTACAGCGGTTACAGTTCTTCCTATTTTGCCACTTTGCGCTATTGTTATAATACTGGCACGGTGACTGGCTATGGCTATGTTGGTGGGTTGATTGGAAGAATGTATTACTATACATATCTTTATGATTCTTACAATGCTGGTTCTGTTACGGGAACATATACATACATAGGTGGACTTGTAGGTTATATCTATAGTTATTCTTCGTCAAGTTACATGAATAAGATATATTGGTGTTATAATAAGGGTACGATAACATCAAACAGCACTTCTACAACAACAGGCTATCTTGGTGGGCTTGTAGGATATATTGGTTATGGTTATGCCAATATATGGGCGAATTTTAATGTTGGAACAGTGCAGAGTACTGGGACGAACACTTGTTATTATGGTGCGATTACAGGTGGTTATACTACTTCTTATACGCAAAGTATAAGTGGCAATTTCTTTGATTCTTCACTGTATGCTGATGGTTTGACTGCTTCTGATGGTGAAAATATTTATGCACGCGATATGGACAATATAGATTGTGATTTGTATGATGATTACTATTATTGGGGTATTGCTGATACAACTAATGCAAGCAGCTCTGCAACTTGGATTCTTGCAGGTCAAGAAAATGGCGGTTATCCTATTTTAAAAGGTCTGTATTCAAATTTTGGTGGTGGGGAAGGTACATTAAGTAATCCTTATGACATATATTCCGTAAGTGATTTGCAAACTTTGCAATGGAATGTTAATATTGGAAACAGTTACGGTGGGATCTATTTTCAGCAATGGGCAAACCTTGACCTTTCAAGTATAAACAATTGGATGCCGATTGGAAATTATTCAGTGAATTCTGTTTCTTTTCAAGGCGTTTATGATGGTAATGGATATTCTATCAGTGGACTAGAAATTAATGCCGCTGCGCAATATCAAGGACTTTTTGGACGTGTTTATTATGGCACAGTAAAAAATTTGTCATTAAAGTCTTCTACAATTTCAAATTCATCGTCTTATACTGGTGGAATTGCTGGTGCTTTGGGATATTCAACGCTGCGTTATTGTAGTGTTAAAGGTTCTTCCATACATTCAACAAGTTATTATACTGGTGGAATTGCGGGAGATGTTGGATACAGTTCAATTTCAAACTGTTATACATCAAGTGTCAGTGTTCATGGTTCTTACTATACAGGCGGAATTGCGGGGCGTTTTAGTGCCGGCAATTCTTCACATTTTATAACAGCGTGCTATAACACAGGTTCTGTTATCAGCACCGGTGCATACACAGGCTGAATTGCTGGGTATATTATAAATTCTCCAGGTGCTTCATCTCACACATACATTAAAGAATGTTACAACACTGCAAAAATCAGTTCGTCAGCTGCTCATGTAGGCGGAATTGCTGGTTATACATATTATTATGTTGATGTTGCAAATTGCTTCAATAAAGGGGATGTTACTGGATATAATAATGTTGGTGGAATTGTTGGATACATGTATAATTACAACTCGTCATCATCTTCTTATCGTGGGCATATTGATTATTGTTATAATACTGGCACTATCTCTGCGACATATGGACCTGGCTATGCAGGGGGAATTGTTGGATATATCAACTATTATGGCACACTACTTGCCAATCATAATGTCGGAAATGTTACTGCTACCTCTATGTATACTGGTGGTATTGGTGGATATGTATATTCGCTTTCGACAACTTACTATGCAAATAATTATTATTGCACATCTGGTGCATCTAGCGGTTGGGCGTCTACTGGATCCACCACAGGTGTGATTGGAAGTACTGCAAACTCTCCAGCCAATCTTACGTCTTTTGCTAAGGCATTTTGGGACTTTGACACTGTGTGGTTTGCTAATACTGCTGTAAATGGCAGTTGGCTGATGTTAAAGGCTTTCTATCTTAACGATGGGGCTGGCAATGGGACTTCTGCAGATCCATTTGAGGTTTCAAGTGAGACAGATTTGCAACTTATTTCAAAAACTTGCAACTTCTATGAACACGGCTATGCAGGCATATATTTCTTCCAAACATCTTCCATTTCTATTGACGGCAGTGTTTGGACGCCAATTGCATCATGTAAAAGCAATTATGTCCCTTTTAAAGGCAGTTACAATGGCGACCAACAAGATATTGACGGAATGTTCTTGCATCCAAATACTGGAGCGTATCAAGGATTGTTTGGATATACCTATGGGGCTCAGTTGACAAGCGTTTGGCTTTGTAATGTTGATGCAAGCTATGATTTAGGTGGATATGTCGGTGGACTTGTTGGTTACGCACGTAATACCACGATTTCGGACTGTTCTGTGGATGGAATTGATGTTTATGCTTGCTCAGACTATGTCGGCGGAATTGTTGGTTATCTTGAAAATTCGGAAATTATTGGTGCTTATGTAGACGGCTCAATAGAATCTGAAGGTGATTGTGTTGGTGGGGCCGTTGGGTATGCCGAAGGGGGAACCATAACAGACATTAATTTTTATGGGAGAATTCATTCTTACGGATCTTCCACTGGAGGTATTGTTGGAGAAACAATTGATGGCGTAACAATTTCGAATGTTAAAGTTTATGCCGATGATGGAATCTCTTCAGATGGAGAATACTTAGGAGGTATTGTTGGATATTTGTATGATTCAACCATTACTCAAGCGATAAATAAAAATTCTGTCACTGGAACAAATAGATCAGTTGGTGGAATTGTTGGAGATATGGTTGGGTCGACAATTTATGAAGCAAAAAATGAAGGAGCCGTTTCTGCAACTTTAAATTATGCTGGTGGAATTGTGGGTAAGGCTATCAGTGGTAACACAATTTTAGAGTGCTATAACGAAGGAACTATCTCTGCAACTGGCAATTATGTAGGTGGCATAGCAGGATGGATTGGAAGTCAAGGTGAAATTGGAACAGACACAATTAGCATGACCTACAACAAAGGTACGGTTTCAGGTGCGGTTGGCGTAGGAGGAATTGCAGGTCAGGTGTATGATTGTACAGAAATTTATTACAGTTATAATCTTGGCTTATTGAGTGGTACTTCAAGCATCGGTGGTGTTATTGGGTATGTTGAATATTATCAATATTGTGTATTTAATGAAAATTATTGGGATTCAAGTTGTGGCGCGACTTATGGTATTGGCTCAGAAAATTCTAACAATGGTGCATCTGGCGGTCAAATTTACTGTTATTGTCATGCTATGAGCGAAGATTGGGATTTGTATGTAGATTATTGGGATTTCTATGATGTCTGGAGAATTTTCCCTGAAGGCACAGTAACAATAAGCAATGGCACTACATTCGAAAGTGATGGACTTCCGATGTTTTTGTGGGAGTTGCCTTATTTGAGTCAAACAGTTTATCCAAATGGTGGAACTGGAACAACTCCATATGTTTATGACAATTATACAAGATATGTCACACTGGAAAACACATACACAAGGGCAGGTTTTTTGCCAAATGGTTGGAATAAGAGTTCGATAATCACTGCAACACCGAATATTTCTGATACAACTGAATTTAGACTTGGCGAATATGCACTTTATGCAAACTGGACTCCTTTGCAACTTAATCTATCTGTTCAAGGAGCAACTTATGACTTAAGTGGAAACTTATTGTCAAATCTTGGTGATTTGCCAGAAGGAGTGTCATTGACGATATCTGGATACACAACAACTCTTACAGGATATAACAATAATACGACTTATGAAACGCTTGAAGTGACTTCTGCTTCAACAATTCAAAAATTTAGACAAGGGCAAACATTAAAACTTACTTTTGATCTTGGTGACGATTGGGTTGTTGAGGGTTGGTCGTCAATGCAAGGAAATAATTATGTAAGAGTTCAAGGTAACGGAAAGTTCTCTGTAGATGTTGCGATTGCTGATTATGGTGCTGTTGTTGAGCAAGATTTAGTTCTGCTTTTCTATCAACTTGGGCCAGTGCTTAAATATGACCCAGTTGATATGTATTTCTATTTCGAAGACGGAATGTTTCCTCAAACTGCGGTTGTGACTTATGATACTGCGTTTAATAATTTTTTGACGAATTATTCGGACTTGACAGATTCGTTTAAATCAAATGGAGTAACATTCTATAATACAACTTACACATATGGAAGCGGATTTTCTGGCGAATTAGATTCATATGAAACATATTCAGGAAGGAAATTCTTAGGTTTTAAAGTCCCAACAACGCGAACAATTAAATTTAAAACGGCCAATTCAGGCTCATACACATTCTATGCGGATGATACAATCTATTGGTTTGAATTTGAGCCAATCCGCTGGCGTGTGACAGATTATGGCGTTGAGCAAACTGATCTGCCAGCAGATTGGGACACATGGCTTGAAACACAGACCGAAAAAAATCTTGCCAGTGATATTTTGTGGTGGGATCAGGTCAATGATGAGTCAACAAATCCGCTTGGAGCAGGGGATGGTGCAACTCAGACAGATTTGTATAAAAAGATAATTTCAAGTGATTTTATTGCAATCAAGGGAGAATATTTAGAAATAATTTGGGCTGGTTATGATGTATGGAGCGAGGAAGGAACAAATAATAAAGTTATGAGTTTTGGTCCGACAAGCAGTTCATTAGTTTTTGCAAGCACAAATGATATTTCTTATTATCAGTCCGATTTGCGTTGTTATGCAAGTCAGTTGGTTGCCGTTTTGGCAAATAAAAACCAGACTGAATATTTTGAATATTGGACGCGCGACTTTGGACAACAAATGGGCTGTGGAACATATGTTACAAAGAGTGGAACTGTTTTGAAAAACAGTTACTGGAATACTCTAAAAGGTGTTCGTTTCTCAACAAGATTAACGCAAACAACCTATGCCGGAGATTATTTGGGAGCCAACTTATTTTCAGTAAATAGCGTACAATATAGTTACATCCATGAAGTAGATTATTCAACAGGGTATATGAATTCGGACTTTTTGGACAATGATTCTGACACGCAAACGATTGTTAATTTTCAGATTGGGTTTCCAAATGATGATGTTATAGAAAATAACGAATATTTAGTTTTATTTGATGTAGATGAATTTTATTCTTCAACAGGAACCATTACAGTTGATTTAAATGCTGAAGGAGGAGAGCAATTATCGGCAGGCAGTTTTGAAATTTCATCAACAGGAGTATATTCTTATATTGCTAAAGGAATTGATGGAGACTTCTTTTTCTCTGGTTCATTTGCAATCGATCCATTGCAACTTGTAAATATAACATTTAAAGTAAGTGTTTATGAACTTTAATATAAAAAAGACAGGCTTTGAGGCTTGGCTTTTTTATTTGTTGTTTTTAGGGGTTATGTGGTTTTTGTTGACTTTTAAATTTTTGTGGCATATAATATTGCTAACGAAAGTAAACTGTTCTTTATCCGTTGTCGTTATATAGTTAGGCAACGGATTTCTTTTTTTTAAGGTTATTTGTCAATTTTTGTGTAAATTTCTTCGGCGGTTTCAAAGATTTTTTTACTTTCTTCTTCTGAGCAGGAGGTTAGGGCGGATTTTTTTGGAAAGCCCCAAATATCGTGGCTTGAGGGGCCAATCCAGTTGTAGGGTTGTGTTTCGTCAAACAGTCCTTTGATTATTGAAAGACATGCTTTTTTTGGTGACATATATATGATTTTCATGCCAAGTTTTATGATTGGAAGTAAGATTTTTGGATAGTTTGATGTTATGTTTGTTCCGCTTATGCCTGGGTGAGTGATTGAGAGTCTTGCCGTAGGCTGATTTTTGAAAAGTTCGAAGAGTGAAAACATCAAAAAACGCTTCGAATTTCCGTAAACTTTTTGAGCATTTTTCTCATTTTCTTGTTGAATATCGTCAGAGTTTAATTTTGCATATTTGTGTGCAATGCTTCCAACGACTACGACCTTTGCCAAGTCACTTTTTTGCAGTTGAGGGAGTAGTTGTTTTGCAATATAATATGGTGAAACAAAATTTGTTTGAAAGACTGTGTCAAAGCCGATATCAGTCTGTTTTCTGGGAATATTAAATGCTCCGGCATTAAGAATTAAGGCGTCAATTTGGTGATTTTTAAGCGTTTCGCAAGCAACCTTTACAGAGGAAAAGTCTTGCATGTCAATTTGCGTGATGTTCACCTTTAAATTTGGGTGTTTTTCAAGCAGTTTTGTTTTTTGATTTTCAGACTTTTTAAGGTTTCGGTTTAAAAAGAGTAAATCTGCTTCCAATTCTGCCAAAATCTCGCAAATTTCGTTGCCAAGACCACCTGTTGAACCAGTTATCGCAACAACTTTTCCTTTTAAGTTTTTCGTGTTTTGTTTAAGCCATTTTTTTATTGTCATAAAATCCTCTTCTATTAATTAGTTTTTAACAAAAATAATTTTGTCGAACCCTTCGCTGTAGGTTGGTTTTTGATATTTATTTGCATATTTTTTAATGACATCTTTTCCAACAGTTCGGGTCCTTGCCTTGTCTCTTTCAACGCATTTATCTATGCTTGTTTCAATGACAATTGCTTGTCTGTAAATTGACAAATCTGTGAAGTTTTCAAGCACTCTTTTTCTGTCGAAAATACTTACATTTGTTGCGTCAATTATTACATTTTTTCCATTTTTAAAAAGTTCTCTTGCTCTTGAATAAAGCGTCTTGAAAACAATGGTGTTTCCTGTCTGATTTTCTTCAAAACCAAACAGTTCTTTTCTTATCAAATCACTCGATAAGACAACAGTGTTTTCGTCAACAAGTTGTTGTGCATATGTCGATTTTCCGCTGGCTGGAAGCCCCACCATAACTGTTAGAGTTTGCATAATAAATTCCTTTTTTTAAGGATAACAAAATTTTTGTGTTTTACCAAATAAAATTGACTTGACAACAAAAATTTGTTTATGTTAGACTGATTGTGTCTTAATGTTACATTAAACCACAAAAGGCTTTTAAGGTTAAAGGCAAATTAAACAAAACAACAAAGTTGCGACAAATCGCCAACGAAGTGCGATTTCGTTTGGTCGCAAAAACAGAAAAGTAAGCACCAGACGAAATTTTGCCACTGCGTGGCGAAATGAGATAAAAGCGTAACTTTTCTGTATGCAGAGGTGTCCGAGTGGTTTGCGTTCGAAACCTCGCTTATGGCTTACTTTCAAAGTATTGAAAGTTTCGCTTTATTGCTTGTTTCTCACTTTTCCCAAAAATGAAATCATTTTCGGGAGCCCTGTTGCACCTTAAACCAAAAAAGTTGGTTAGGAGTGTAAAAAAACAGTTTAAGAGTCGCGCAAAATGCTTTAGCATTTTCGACTGGCGCGAAAAGCCGAAATCAACAGAAAAGGCGAAACTTTTGTCAGTCATGACAAAATGAGCAATATGGCAGATTGAGGCGTATGCAGAGGTGTCCGAGTGGTTTAAGGTGCAGCCCTGGAAAGGCTGTGTGTAAGAAATTGCACCAAGAGTTCGAATCTCTTCCTCTGCGCCAAATAAGTTTTTAAAAGGTTTTCTGTTGATGGAAAACCTTTTATTTTGTTGAAAACATTTTTTTAAACTAAGCCATTGCAATACATTTTGAATTATGCTATAATAATCATAAATGGAGGATATAATGAGCCGCGAAAACAATAAATTTTATGTTGTCATAAACGGAATGGACTTAACTGGAAAAACATCGCTTGCAAACAAAATCAAAGAAAATTGCAAAGATGAGAATGTTCAGATATTGAGAAGTGCATTTAGAAAAGATAATCCTCTTGATAAACTCGCAAGTAGGTTAAGAAGAGAAAGAGAGGCAGGAGAAATAAGCCAAGAGGCACTTAAAGAACTTTTCGAATACGCAAGCCGCGAAGATTCTGAACTTTTTGAATTGCTAAAAAAACAATCGCCAGTTATTACTGATGAGGCTATTGGACATTTATATGCAAATGCAACAGCGATAGACCTAGAGTCGTATAACCCAACAACGGCAGTTATTCATGATTCTTCGACAATTATTAAAACCTCGACTATTCACAGAGATTTAGGTTCTGGTTCGGGTTTGATTAAAAAACTTGAAATTTTAAGACTTAAGCATCCAAGACCTACAAAACCAGAACATTCAATTTTGCTTGAGGCAAGCATTGATGCTAAGATTGATAGACTTCATAAACGCATAAAAGAAGGGGCGTTTATTTCGGAACAAGACAGAAAGGTTTTTGAAGACCCTAAGAAGGTGCAAAGACGATCTGAAATTATGAAAGAGATAACTTTGGATACTTTTCCTGGAACTTTGATTTTAGACACAACAAAGATGTCTGAACAAGAACTGGTTGATGAAGTAAAAAATCGATTGGAAATTTTTAAGGAGAAGGAGTAATAAAATGGATTATTATACACAAAAAGCAAAGCGTATGTATGATTTATATTTGAAAGGCCAGCCTTGCAGAAAGGTCTATGCGGCAGTTCGCAAGGGAGATAAATATGCAGTCATCAAAAATGCAGAAGGCAAAAAATGGAAATATCAACTTGCAGGCGGCAGTGTTGAAGATGGCGAAACAAACAAAGATGCAATCGTGAGAGAGATTGTTGAAGAACTTAATATCAATTCCAAAATTGTTAAGAGTTTGGGAGTTATCTCTTATGAGACAAAATGGAAATATGAAGATAAAGAGTTTGCTATAAAAAATGAGGCTGAAGTTTATCTTGTAGATTTTGTTTCATATTCAAACAATGACAAATTTGGACTTGATGGAGAATTTTCTGAGAACGACATAAAGGGTATAACTTTCGTTTCAGGAGAGGAAATGTGCGCTAATGTGTATGAATTTACAAGCGGTGGAATTAAATTCAAATTATAAAGCGTAGTTGGGGTGCTGGATGATTGAAAAGTTAGGTGGAAATGAAGCGAGTTGCAACTTAAGAATTGTTGATAAAAATGGGAACAGTTTTGTTATTCTGGTTGGCGGTAATACGGATCTTTATTGGGTGCCAGATGATTATGGAAAAGTGAGCGCTTTCTTCATTGAAAAATCAGACAAATTTCTTTTTGACAGATTTACAAAATTGTTTGCGGACATCAAAAAAGTAGACAATAGGATGCACCCTTCTTTGATTGAAAACACATTTACATTTGTAAGCGAAGAATTTGTTGAGGAAGAATCAAACAAACTTCAGATTATCAAAGAGGATGAGCAATTTGTGATTAAGTTTATAAAAAATGAAAATATTTCGCCGTTTAGTTTTGCCAGTTTTGTTAAGGGATGTCCGATTTGTTTCTGCAATTCTGGGAGCAGAGTTCCAGAAATTGAGATTCTTTTTATGAAAATGTTTAACGAGTTTGTTTATCAAAATGAGGATGTTTTAAATGTTGTAAAAAGCGTTAAGAGGAATGTTGACGGAAGAGAATTAAAATGATTGGAAATTCGAGTAATTTCCGATTTTTTTAAAAAGTTGACTAAATCATTTTGAATAAGTTGTCGAAATATGTTAGACTGAATCCAAAGTGAGGAACTTATGAAGAAAATTGCAATAGTAACAGACAGCAACAGCGGAATTTCGCCAGAAGAGGCAAAAAAACTTGGAGTGCATATTGTGCCAATGCCTTTTATTATTGATGGCGAGATTTTTTATGAAAATGTAAGTCTTTCTTTCGATGAATTTTATGAAAAGCAAAAACTTACAAGAATTACAACATCTCAACCAAACATAAATGAAATTGTTGAACTTTGGGAAGAGTTGCTTAAAGAATATGATGAAATTGTACATATTCCAATGTCAAGTGGATTGAGCGCAAGTTGCGAAACTGCTACAAATTTTGCTGGACAGTTTAATGGAAAAGTTCAAGTTGTTGACAACAAAAGAATATCAATCACTATGCGCGGCTCTGTTATGGATGCGATAAACATGGCCAAAGACGGCAAA
>CAZQFT010000011.1:0-11699 GCA_964592565.1 uncultured Lachnospiraceae bacterium | reverse complement strand
ATGGAATTAAATCATTTGCAACCACAATTGATGGAGTTGTAAAACTTGCTGAAATTGACAATGATGATTTCCAAATTGTGACCAGTGTTGATTATGAAACTTTGGATTTTTCAAATTACTTTGTAAATAATCCAGACAACATTATAACATTGAAATCAAATGTTGGTGGTGCTGAACAGGCAGACATAATCTTTACACGCGACCAAAGCAAACTTTACATCTTTAGCGAAGCACCTACAGATACAATTTCATATGAAGAAGGATATGTAAATACATATCTTGTAATATCAAATTACAGTGTAGGGAAACTTCATTTCACAGTTTCAAATGCATTGCAAAACACAATTTTCAGTGATGTTAGTGACGAATTTATCTTGCAACGCTCAAGTTGGGGAGAAGGCAAAGAAATTGTATGGGACGAAACAACCCAAGAGTTTAGTTGGGAATATGATTACAACTCATTCAATTCTGACGAAACCTTGACTGAATTAAGTTTGAATTATGTCACAAGCAAAGCAACTACGGCTTATTTGGATGCTGGCTTGAACGAACCAAGCGAGTATTCATTTGCAAGTGGGCAATTGCTTATGGTTATTGCTGAACAAGGTGGCGTCACAACAATCAGTCATGCTGATGGAATTTACTACATTTCAAGCGACGCTGTTCAGGCGAAATATCTAAACAAAGCGGTAGTTCTCCAACAAACAACATTGTTTGCGGACGCAGGTCTTTCAAATGCAGTAAAAGATGCTGGACAACAAGAAATTAGGATTTTTGAAGAAACCGAAATCGCTATTCTTGAGGCTGGTGGGACATCATCGAAGATTGTTTATGAAGGTCAGGTTTATTATGTTGACAGTGCAGCAATTCAGAAAATAGAAACAATATTTGAAGTCGGAAAACTGTTTAGATTTGTTCAAGAAGTCGAAAGCGAGGCAATTATTGAGGATGAAGAAGGAAAACTTTATAAGGTTTTAATTTCTGAGGTCGAGATTAATCGTCCTGAATATACTATTGAAGCAACATACGGCGAAGATGAAAATTCTGTCACAAGGATTTATACAACAACAGAAAATACATTTAAACCAACCATTATTGGCTCTGTAACAATTTCTGTTTCAGTAAAACTTGGAACAACAAATGTTCAATCAAGAAGTCTTGTATATGATGGTTTTGTTGAATATAACTTGTTTGCATCTGGTGCAGGAACTGTAAGTACTCCATATGCAATCATTACAGTAGAACAATTTAAAAACATTCAATATCGCATGACAAAAGATGATTATTTGCAGAATTATTATCAAGAGGGATTGGCGGAAATGTCTGGGGATGGAGATCGGTATTATTTCTCGCTTTCAAACGACATAACTCTTGTTGGAGATGATGCGACAGACGGAATATTGTTTAATGGTGTGTTTGAAGGCGTTTTGAATGGAAATTCAAAGAAAATAACCTATCTTGCCAAAAAAACTGATATATTGACAGAAAACGTCGTTGTTTCAGAAGGCAATGTTGTAGGTGCAACAAACTATGATACTTCTACAACATTTACACGCGGCGCAGCCTTGTTTGAAAAGCTTTCTTCGAAAGCAAGCGTAACAAATCTCAATATTTCAGCGACATTTGCCGAGTATTCAACGACTGTTCCAAACCATTCACTCATTGCTGCGCTTGCGATTATGAATAATGGACAAATTAGCAATGTTACGCTTACAGAATTCTCAAGCAAATTGTTTGGGGATGGTGCATCAAAAGTTGTTATGGCGTATGGTGGGCTTGTGGCAATTAATTCAGAAAACACAGGAAAGATTTCAAACAGCAAGGTGCTTTCAAATATCAAACTTGATGACCAAGACGAACCTCAACTTATCTTTGTTGGAGGAATTGCATATGCAAACTTGGCTGGTGGCCTTATTGAGTCGTGTGTGGTCGGAGATGACAGTACAACTTATGAAATTTCGGTTAATTGTGGTGCTGCAAATGATACTGTTCAAGTTGCTGGAATTGTGGTTACAAACTCAAGAAGTTCAACAATTCAAAACTGCGTAAATAAGGCGAATTTGGTTGTAAATTCCGAGGTTGATGTAGCTTCAAATATCACACAGGTTTATCTTGCAGGTATTGCTTGTTACGGAAAAGGTACAACCCTTAACAATACAAGCGATGCGACGACTGAAAATGGAAAGATAACAACATTCAGTATCTCACAGACAAACTTGACTGTAGGAGATTTGTTTGCAGTTGTTTAATTCAATTAGAGTTTGCAATATTACAGAATAAATGAAAATTTAAAAGAGTATAAATAGAATGTGAAAAAATCCGTTTATACTCTTTTTTTGTTGATTTGTATCTGCTGTTTGCCGTTGAATTTTATGTCACAGACTGAGGCGGCTTCAAGTCAATGTTTTGAAACAAATGCGTTTAGATTGATAAAGCAAAGTAATAGTGATGGAAAAATTGGAATGGCATATGTTTTTCCTGTTAATTCTGCTGAGTTAAGCACGCAAGGCTACACCCAACAGCAGATTGAAACATATAAATTTTATCTAACAACATATGTGAACGCACTTGCAAAAAACAACTCTTTAAAAGCCACTGAAGGAACGGCTGTTGGAGCTTGTCAATATTTTAGCGATGTCGATGGACTTGGTTTTGTAATAACTTTTGAAAATTTAGAAGCACAGAAACTGTTTTTTGGCGTTACAGAAGATTCTCAAACTTCTTCAAATAAGCAAGGCACAGGACTTTTTATAAAGAAAACGACTATAACAACATCTTTTCCAATTTCAAAAACTTCGGCAGGAAATTTAAAAATGATATGCCTTATGGCAATTTCTTCATGGGCAAATGATCAAAATTTATCCGAGCAACAAACGGCGGCGGCAAAGAAAATTCTTGATAATTCTGTTTTTATATATGATTTTTGTATGCAACAAAGCGGGTTAAAGTCTGAAATGATGTATAATGACGGAAATTTTTATCACAATATTTTTGTCACAAAACAAGAAAATCTTGAAAACGCCTCAATCAGTTTCTGGACGGAAACTCCAAACTATCCAGTTTGGTATTTATCAGCACTCATTGTTGTAATTCTTGGTATGACAGTTGTGTTTATTATTGCAAAGCGAAATAGAATAAAAAATAATTGACTTTTGTATGTTTTTCATGTTACACTAATAAAAATGGGCGAGGGAGCGTATGGAAAAAGAAGAAAAACAAGAAATATTATCAGAGATTGCAAAACTTGGATTTGGAATAACTAATGCTAAGCCACAAATTGTGGATGGAAAAGTTCAGTATTATATCAGCGGTTCTGTTGCAATGTTTACATTGGCGAATGTAGAAAGTTTAACCCCAATGGTTGTTGATGCAGACGGAAATGTGGTTTCAGTGGGGGAAGAAATTAAATTTGAAGACAAAAATCGTGAAGCGATTGAAGATGGAACTCGCAAGTTAGGGCATGACCTTGATTTGATTGAAACTTCAATTGGTAAAGCGCCTGCAAATGTATGGAGCATTACTCAAACTGGTGTAGATTTGGCGAAATGCTCATCAAGAGGCATGATGGGCCCAGATGTTTTGTCGGATGACAATAAAATTGGAAAACACTATGTCGCTCTTGCAAAATCAAAAGACGGACAGCAAACATTGATATGTCATCCGTTTATACTTTTAATGTACAAGGCACAAGAACTTTTGTCACTCATAGCGAAAAGAGGACTTGATGACCCAAAAGTTCAAAAAGATTTAAAAGATTTTGCTTGCCTTTATCATGCGATTGTTGAAACGGACCTTTTTCCTAAGAAAACGCGTGAGTTTGTTGAACAAATGATGAAAGACGACCCAGAATTTTGCACAAGAAGATTAACAGATGAGCAATATTATTCAAGCATCATTACTTTGGTTGAGGCTGTTCATCCAATGATTGATGACAAACTTGAAGACAGACTTTATGATTTTGCAGATGCATTGAAGGTTGTCAGAGAGCCGGTTAAGGAAAAACCAAAAGAAAAATAAAAATTTACGAAAAAATTTCTTGAAACATAGAAATTTTTTTTATTTATAATATTGTCTTTTGCATAAAAAAGTGTTATAATAACAAAGTTATTTTATCAAAAGTTTTGTCAACTATTTAAACACGGCAAGGCTGTAAGATTTAGAAAGAGGAAGAAAGATATGGAAAACAAAGATATTAGAAATATTGCAATTATTGCCCATGTTGACCACGGCAAAACATCAATGGTTAATGAAATGCTTAAACAAGGCAATGTTTTCAGGGACAACCAAGTTGTTGAAGACAGAGTTATGGACAGCAACGCGCTTGAAAGAGAAAGAGGAATTACAATTTTGTCAAAAAACACCTCTTGCTTTTATAATGGCATAAAAATCAATGTAGTTGACACTCCGGGGCACGCAGATTTCGGTGGTGAAGTTGAACGCGTTTTGAAAATGGTTGATGGTGTGCTTTTGGTTGTTGATGCATATGAAGGTCCAATGCCACAAACTCGTTTTGTGCTTGAGAAGGCATTGTCGCTTGGACTTAAGGTTATTGTTGTCGTAAACAAAATTGACAGACCAGACGCAAGAATTAAAGAAGTTGTTGACGAGGTTTTGGAATTGTTCCTCGAACTTGACGCGGATGAAGAACAACTCAACTCTCCTTTTGTCTTCGCTTCTGCAAGACAAGGAATTGCATCAACAAACCCAGATGTGTTGGGGGCAGACTTGAAACCTTTGTTTGAGAAAATCATCGAGCATATTCCTGCGCCACAAGGGGATGGAGATAAGTCACTTAAGATGCTTGTTTCTGCCGCAGAGCACAATGATTATGTTGGAAAACTTGCAGTTGGCAAAGTTGAACAAGGTTCAATCAAAGTTGGACAAAGTGTTATTGTGTGCAACTATCATGATGAGGCAAAGAAAGTTAGGTCAAAAATTGTAAGTTTGTTTGTTTATGAAGGTTTGAAACGCGTGCCTGTTGAAAGTGCAAATGTCGGCGAAATTGTTTGTGTTGCTGGACTTGAAGATGTTACAATCGGCGACACAATTTGCGATACAGAAGCAGTTGAACCAATTGAATTTGTTAAGATTGCAGAACCAAGCGTTGAAATGACTTTCATGGTAAATGACAGTCCATTTGCTGGAAGAGAAGGAAAATTTGTAACATCTCGTCACCTTCGTGAAAGACTTTATAAGGAAGCAGTAAAAGACTTGTCTTTGCGTGTTTCGGACGGCGATACTGCTGAAAAATTTAAAGTTTGTGGACGCGGCGAAATGCACCTTTCAATTTTGATTGAAAATATGCGCCGTGACGGATATGAATTTCAAGTAAGCCAACCAAAGGTTTTAATTAAGACAATTAATGGCGTAAAATGTGAGCCAATTGACAGACTTTTCATCGATGTTCCAGAAGACTGTGTTGGAACAATCATGAACAAAATGGGTGTAAGAAAGGGTGACTTGCAAGGGATGACACCTCACGGCAATCGTATGAAAATGGAATTTTTGATTCCGTCTCGTGGACTTTTTGGATTTAAGAGTGAATTTTTGACTGACACACGCGGTGAAGGAATTATGAACTCGATTTTCCATGACTATGAACCTTACAAAGGCGAAATCAACCGTCGTGATTTTGGTGCACTTATTGCTCATGAAGAAGGAAAGGCGATTGTTTATGGACTTTTCAATGCTCAAGAACGCGGAGAACTTTTCATTGGTGCGGGTGTTCCTGTTTACGCTGGAATGGTTGTTGGGACAAACCCTAAGGGTGGAGATATTGTTGTCAATGTTTGCAAAACAAAACATCTTTCAAACTGTCGTTCGTCTGGTTCTGATGACGCACTTCGTCTTACTCCACCAAGAGTTATGAGTCTTGAAGACTGCATCGAATTTTTGGGTGATGATGAATATATGGAAGTTACTCCACAATCAATTCGCATCAGAAAAATTATTCTTGATGCAACAATGCGTATGAGAGAACGCGGAAAGATGATGAGAGGAGAGATTTAAATCTGAGTTAAAACGAAATGGTTTTTACAAATTGACGATTATGAAGAGAGATTTATCTCTCTTTTTTCATTTATTGAATTGACAAATCAAAGATTTGCTGTTATACTTTAAACAAGGATTATTATGAGAACTTCTGAAAAACAAGAACTTAAAAGAAAAATCAAGCAACTTGGCCTTTTTTTGCTGATTGTTTTTTTGCCAGTTTTGGTGGTTTCTGTTTGCTTGGCGGCGTTGAATGTGCCTCAATGGATAAATATTATTGTGCTTGTGGTCGTAATGTTTTTGATGTTTTTTGTTTTTTCACATGTGATGAACAAACTAAATCAGAAAAAACAAGACCGCTTAAGCAAAAAGAAAGACCCATTTTCAGATTAAAAGGAAGGACAAGATATGGCTGAATATAAAGTTTTACCAAACAGTCTTGAAGCAGAGCAAGCAATACTTGGCTGTATTTTGCTTGACAGCGAAGCACAACTTGAGATTTTGGCTAAACTCAAAAAAGAGGATTTTTATGCCGAATCTCACAAGAACATCTTTGACAGTATGCTTAAAATCAATGTCAAGGGCATTCCAATTGACTTTGTTACATTGACCAACCAACTTGAAGTTGAGAAAAAACTTGAAAGCATTGGAGGGATTGACTATATAACATTTTTGACAAATGTTGTTCCATCTGCAGCAAACTTTCAACATTACATGTCAATTGTAAAAAACAATTCTGTGCGCCGTCATCTTGTTTTTGAGGCACAGGAAATTATAAAGGAAGCGTTTGACAGTGAAGATGGCGATAAGGCTATGCAGATTGCCGAAAAGAAAATTTTTGACTTGTCACAAAAAGAAACGACTTCAGAACTTGAACATGTGGGCAAACCTGGTGGAACATTGACTCGCGTTTTGAAAGAGATGTCAGAACTTGCTGAAAACAAGGGTAAGATGCGCGGTATTCCAACAGGCTATAAAGATTTCGATGCGATTACAAATGGTTTGCAAAAGAGTGCGTTGATTTTGCTTGCTGCGCGTCCTGGTGTCGGAAAAACATCTTTTGCAATGAACATTGCGGTTCATGCAGCACTCAATGAAGGGAAAAAGGTTGCGGTTTTTGACCTTGAAATGTCAAGAGAACAACTTATGCAAAGATCTCTTGCATCACTTGCAAAAGTGAATTTGGGAAAAGTCCTTAGAGGCGACCTCGACAGTGATGAATGGAAACGCGTTTGGACAGCAGAGAAAAAACTTGCACAAAGCGGAATTTATGTTGACGACAGTTCTATGGTTACACCGTTTGACATCATTTCAAAGTGTCGAAAACTTAAGATGACAGATGGACTTGATTTGATTGTTGTCGACTATTTGCAACTTATGACCATGGGCAACAAAAACAGAGAATCAAGACAACAAGAAGTCAGCGATTTGACGCGTATTTTAAAAATTGCCGCAAGAGAGTTGGATGTTCCAATTATTGTGCTTTCTCAGTTGTCGCGTGCGGTAGAAACTCGTGAAGACCACAGACCCGTGCTTTCTGACCTTAGAGAATCAGGTTCTATCGAACAAGATGCGGACATTGTTTTGTTCCTTTACAATCCAGAGAAATATAATGATGTTATTCCGCAGGACGAACCTGGCACAGTCTACCTTTTGATTGCAAAGCACAGAAGTGGAAGTACTGGTGAAGTTAAACTCAAGTGGGTGGGCGAATATACAACTTACCTTAACCACGATGAAAAAGTGCAAGTTGAACAAGAATAGGAGGAAATATGAAAAAAGGAGCAAAGTGGACGATTAGCATTTTGGTGTTGGTTGCAGTTGCAATCGTGCTTGCAATTGTTTTTATCAATTTGTTTAAAGACCGCGAAACAGCAGAGTTGGCAAGGAAAGTTAATCAAGTCGCTGAAGAGGGTTACTTGGCGGAAAACAGCGATGAGTATCTTGTAATAAGTGACTATCTTTCAAAAGTAATGACTTATTTTGAGGATGGAGCAGACAGAAAACAGATTCAAAATTACAAAGATTCTTACAGTGCATTTGCAATCGCGATTGACTTTTTCAATAAGGAAATGCTTTTTACTGAATATACGGATGAATATAAAGACAATCTCAGAGATATAAAAAGTTCTTTTGATGATGCCCAAAAGGCTGCAGAAGAGTTGAAAGACTATGTCAATGAAACAAAAAATCTTGTTGGAGAAAGTCAATTCTGGAACATAAACACTTGGCAAACAAGCGAAGGGTATGTAAAAACAATTTTTGAAGAAAGCAGAAGTGCTTTAACAAAACTTGGCATTGTTTACGAAGCGTCTGTGAACTCGGAATTGATGAATAATGATTTTACAGATATTATGTTTGATGGATTTACAGATTTGACAAATCAAGTGGTTGCGGACCTTACTAAAAATTCAACAAAAGGCAACACATTGCTTCATTTTGTAAGCACATATTTCACCGAAGAAAATGAAGAATATATTTTGGGTTATGCCTACAACGAAGACCTTCAAGCAAGAGTGAAAGATATCAAAGATAAGGGTGTTGAAAGTGCTTTGTATGTCGGCTTTTTGGCTGGAGAGCTTGAAGGTAGGGAGGCAGTATGAAAACAAGAAAAATAGTTTTAAGTTTTGTGCTTTGTTTATGTGCACTTTTACCTTTGTTTACATTGGCTGGATGTGGAAATGTTTCTGTAAGTGAAGTAAAAACAAGTTTTGCAGATTTAGATGCAACTTACAACAAATATGCAGAAGTTTTCGTAACAGGCTCGCCAAGTGGACTTATGTCTACAAAATATTATGTGAGATATGGTGTGGAACTTGACGAAATTTCAACTGCTGAAACAAAAGACAAATTCGATGCTTTGGAAGAAAAATATAATGTTATGCTTGCAATTTCAAGTCAATATATTGACAGCAATAAGGCATATATTTCTGCTCTTGAGGAAGATGATTTAAGTGATAAAACACGCGAAGCACTCAATTCTTTGAATGAAAGTTTAACAAACTACAACAACTATATTTCTAAGTTTGTAGACGAAAGAAATGCGTTTAAAACACACTTTGAAAACCACGCAGGGAACACTGCGGCAGATTTGGCAGTTTTAAGAAGTTTTAAGAAAATTTATGGCGAACTTGTAAACAAAAATCTTAATCTTGCACTTTCTGTTGCAAATGTAATTGAAACAACAGAAATCTATGATTTGTTGAAAACAACTCAACCAACAGTTGAAGATACGGCCACAGTAAGAGAATATCTTGCAGTAAAAATGCTTCCAATTTTCAACGAATTATTGATTGCTGAAACAGAAACGGCTTTTTCATATGATGATTACGAAGGTTCTGCAAAAGACGAACTTCAAGTTACGCTTGATAATCTCGATGATTTATTTGGTGATTTCAAGTCAAGACTTGTTGCATCTGCATCAACTGAAAGGCCGCTTTCAAGCAAAGAAGAGATGTCAAGTCTTTTCAAAAAGGCAGACAATTTCTTTGTTGAAATGAACATCTATCTTGACTGTGTTGAAGATTTAAACATTTATGACTTGATTGTTGAACACAAAACTTTTGAAGAACATGAAAAGCATGTTGAGTTTGCAAGAATTTATTTTGAAAAAATTGACCAATTTGTGTCAGTTACTCTTGAAGATTATATGAATGATCTTTTGAAAATGATTTATGAGGCTTAAAAATGGATTATAAAAAATTAGCGGAAATTTTGTTTCCGAACAATAAATACACGATTGAAGAGATTGAACAGAAATATCCAAAAAGAAATTTGCCAGACGGAGCCCATGTAACTCGTTTTGCTCCAAGTCCAACAGGATTTATGCACTTGGGAGGTTTTTTTCAAACCGTTTTGGATTATAATATTGCAAAACGCAGTGGTGGCGTGTTTTATTTGCGTATTGAAGATACAGATGCGAAGCGTGAAGTGAGTGGTGCAAGTGCAATTGTTATGAACATCTTGACTGGCTATGGTTACACTCCAGACGAATATCAACTTAAGGGCGGTGTGACCGTTGGTGAATATGGACCATATTATCAAAGCGAACGTGGCGAAATCTATCGTGCATACGCAAAAAAACTTGTAAGCGAAGGAAAGGCGTTTCCATGTTTCTGCAGAAAAACCGAAGGCTTGGAAGATGTTGAAGAAAAGCGTGAGAAAAAGTTTGAAATTGGAATTAATGAAGATAAAGACCCTTGCCGTAATTTGACAATCGAACAAATTATTCAGAATGTAAATGAAGGTAAAAAGTTTGCAATTCGCCTTAAATCACAAGGAAATGGCGATAAAAAGATTAAATTCCATGATGGTTCTAAAGGTGATGTTGAAATAATTGAAAATTGCAGTGATGCGATTTTGCTTAAAAACGACCTTATGCCGACATATCACTTTGCACATGCGGTTGATGATACGCTTATGGGGACGACTGTCGTTGTTCGCGGCGAAGAATGGCTTTCATCATACCCACTTCATAAAGAAATTTTTGAGGTGCTTGGATTTAAACAACCAAAATATATTCATACACCATTGATTTACAAAATTGATGAAAATGGAAATAAACGCAAGATTTCAAAAAGAAAAGACCCAGAGTTTTATATGGGTTTCTTTGAAGAACAAGGATACGATAAACAGGCAGTTGTTGAATATTTGATTAATCTGCTTAACTCAAGTTTTGAAATTTGGAGAGCGAAAAATCCAGCAACAGATATTTCAGAGTTCCCATTTGATGGATTTAACATCACGGCAATTGCGCCAGTTTTTGATATTGTCAAACTTAATGACATTTCAAAGGAAATTATTTCAAGATATACTGCGGAGAAATGTTATGCGGAACTTTTGGCTTGGGCAAGAGAATATTCAAGAGAGAATGTTGATTATTTAGTAAAAGACAGAGAGTATGTGACAAAAATTTTAAATATTGACCGTGAGAAGCCAAAGCCTAGAAAAGACATCTACAAGTGGAGTATGTTCTTCGAAAAATTTGATTATATGTTTTCAAATCCTTCTGCAATTCAGATAGAGGATGAGGAATATTGCAACTTCAAACTTGTTGTTGACAAATATAAAGATTATCTTGACCTTTCCTCAAAAGAAGTGTGGTTTGATAAAGTTAAAAAGATGGCAGGAGAACTTGGGTTTGCGACTGACAATAAAGAATATAAAGCAAATCCCCAGAACTTCAAAGGCAATGTTGCGACTGTTTGTGAATATATTCGTCTTGCAATAACTGGACAAAGAAACTCCCCTGACCTTTATGAAATTATGACGCTTTTGGGAAAAGACAGGGTTTTGGACAGGCTTTCTGAATTTGCGTAAATTTTAAAATAATAAAAAATGTTTAAAAATTTGTAAAAAAACTAAAAAAATCAAAAATAAACTTAATTTTTATTAAATTTTGAATGTTTGTTACTGATTTTTGCAAAAAGAATACAATGTTTTGTATTCTTTTTTTCTTTTTTCTCAAAAATGACTTAAAAACAAATTTTTGAGTTTTGAATTGTATTGAATTGCCTCCCAAAAAACTAATTAAACAAACATTTCGATGTTTTAATAAAATATAAAAATTGCAAAAAATGCATTAAAAACCTGTAAAAAATGTAAAAAAATTAAAAAATAATTGATTTTTTGCGTATTTTTGTTTTAATTTTTAATTTTTGTAGGTAAAATTAATTTTTAAATTGGTAAACTCCCATAATTTATTGGCG
>CAZQFT010000010.1:0-12097 GCA_964592565.1 uncultured Lachnospiraceae bacterium | reverse complement strand
GGTGCAAGGTTGAAGACGGTTATATTTTAAACTTACTTGGCGAAAAGAAAAACAAAGTTCCATATGATTATAATTCATAAAATGTAAATTTTTCCACCAAAATTATTTGACTTATCCCCAAATTATCTATTACTATGTAATAGATAAAAAAAGTCGAAAATTGGTGTTCAACTGAGGCAAAAAGTCCTGCACCAAATTGAACAATGTTGAACCCGTCAAATATGGGCTATGTAGCGATTAAGCAGTTCGAAAGAGCTGTTTTTTTGTTAAAAAGCAAATTATGCTTGCAAATTTGTTAATAATTATGCTAAAGTAAAATTAGGAGAACATTATGGAACAAAATGGTGGAAAAAATCCAAAAAGAGAGTTAAAAATATTGATTATCTCAGCAGTTGCCCTTATTGTTTTGGGGGCTGGAGTCGCAATTGTGGGTGTTTTTACATATAATGACGGAATGATTGCAATTGGCATAACTTGTGTGGTGCTGTTCGTGCTTCTTTATACATGGGAAATAATTTCGGCAGTATTGAAAATAAAGAAAAGCAAGGTTGAAGAAACGGCAGTTTCTGAAAGTGAATCAAAATTGATTGCAATATATAAATCCTTAAAAGAAGAAGATTACAGCGAAATTGGCACTGTAAATTTTGTTAATGAAGGTTTAAAATTCGAAGCGGAAGGGAAATTTGCATGTGTTGAAAATTTTAACAATATCGCAGGCAAACATTTGGCTTTCAACATTCAAGGTACAAAACTTGCATCTATGCCTGAAGGCTATGATGACGTTGTTGGTTATGAAGATTGTTTGTTTGATTTAAATTTGGGTTATTTTGATGACATTGCCTTATCACTTCCAGAAAATGAAAGCGGAATTGTTGTTCAAGAGGTGACAAATCTTGAGGGGCAAACCATTGAGGTTGATGCAAGCAGTGGCTATGTGTCAACAATCTACACCGCCGAATCCGACACGATACTGTTTGGCGAAATCAAGTTTGTGAAGTGGAATAGCAGAACAAAGATTATCAGTTTCAAGTTTATCGTTGAAAGCGGTCTTTGCGATGTTGTTGCTGGAACCGTAAAGTTGACAAAAGATAAAGTTGAATAGGAATAGCATATGGAAGAAAAACTGGAGAAATATGAAAAAATCAGTGTCTATAGGAAGCAAAAATTAAAAAATGAAGTTACGAAGCATAAGACCCCAAGTTTAGACATTTTAAAAACTTTAACATTTAATGAGAGCACAGTTTGGTTGGATGAAACTTTGCCTAATAAGATTTTGGAACAAGGAAAAATTCCACCACTGGGAATAAAGGAAATTCATGCAAAGGGAATTACTGGAAAAGGAGTAAACGTTGCGATAATTGACCAACCATTAGCACTTGACCATCCAGAATATAAAGGAAAAATTGCAGAGTATAAAGTTTTTGCACCCGAAGGATATGAAATGCCAATTAGCAGTTTACATGGCCCTGCTGTAACAAGTATGCTCATTGGAAGTAATACAGGAACAGCACCTGATGCGAAAGTTTATTATTGTGCGGTACCAATGTGGTTGGGTGATGCAGAATATGAAGTAAATGCACTAAGATACATTATGGAATTGAATAAGAGTCTTCCAGTTAATCAAAAAATCAAATTTGTTTCTGTTTCGGCAGCCCCGGGCAGTAAAGAGGCTCGTCAAAAAAACAGTGAAAAGTGGTTAGAAACTGTAAAAGCGGCGGAAGAAACAGGACTTTGCGTTGTAGATTGTACGGAAGGACATAGATTCATTACTGCGGGCTTTATGGATTTTGAGAGCAAAGAATTTAAATATGGATTTCCAAATATGGAAATGAATATTAATCAACAAGATGAGGTTCATGTTCCATGTTCGTTAAGAACAATTGCGGAAAGTTTTGATAACAAGGAATTTTCATACTCATATACCGGTGTTGGTGGATTGAGTTGGGGAATTCCTTATGCTGTAGGTGTTTTTTGTTTAGCACTACAAGCAAATCCAAATCTAAGTGCAAAAGAATTAAAAGCACTTATGATAAAAACCGCAGCAAGAAACAATGGAATAATAAATCCCGTAGAATTCATTGATATGGCAAAATCAAAAAAAGAAAATAATTTAAAAGAAAAGGAGTAAGGTCATGGCAAAGAAACCAAAAGTATTTACAGTATTAAAAATTTTAGGACCTTGTGTTATTGCGATTGGAATTGTTTTAATTGTGCTTGGGGTGGTTGTTTTTCCAGAGCCATTTGGTTTTTCTGGCGAGATGACACAACCAAATTTTGCATTGCTTGTGCCAGGTGTTTTTGTTGCATTTGCTGGCTTGCCAATGACAGTAATGGGTTTTATGCTAGAAATAAATAAAACCACAGTTAAAACGGCAAGATATTTACAGGAAGAAACTAAAGAAGATTTAACCGAAATGGCAGACACATCTGCCGACATTGCAAGTGGTGCGATAAAGAAAACTGTGAAAGCAGTCAAAGAAGGTTTAAAAGATACAAAATATTGCAAACATTGTGGTGCGGAAATTGATGCAGATTCAAAATTTTGCAGTGAATGTGGAAAAGAACAATAAATAAAAATCAGCAAAATGCTGATTTTTTGTTTTAATGATATGTAACTTTGAAACAAAATCAGATTTAAAAATATTTTTTCTTAGCAACTTTTTGTTGCTGGTTCTAATATTTTTTCGTTTAGCGATTTTATAGCACAAGTCATGCCAAATTCTTTGATAAATTCATAGTTGTTACGCTTATAAAATGCAATTGTTCCAAACATGAAATCTCCGTGAGGAACACAAAGCGCGCGAATTTCACTGCAGTTGTGTTCTTTTGAAATTCTTTCAACCGCTTCATGCATTTGTTGCCCAAGCCCAACATTATAAAACTTTTCGTGAAAAATTTCAATTTGGACAAGTTCGCAAAATGTGTTTTCAAGCATGAATTGTTTTCCGTTTTCTAGAGTAAGAACTTTTCCATCTTCCGAAATCTTTGAAGCGACCGCAGGTGGTTGTTCTGCGGGCATATCTTTATCACTTTTAAGGCTTTTGCAATTTAAAATTGATTGTTGTTCAAAAAAATATTTCTCAATTCCGTCCGCTTTGGTTTTGATTTTTGTCGGTGCTTGAGCAAGGGGAATTTTGTGGCTTGTGGCATATCTTTTTCGTTCTTCCTCGCTTAGATAACGAAAAAATTCATATTTAATGTTGAATAAAGCTTTGCCAACGACGTTCTTCTTATCGTCATAGGCGTGAACAAAATAAGCATTTTCAACATTATTTATGATTAATGTGGCTGATAAACCATTTTTAAGCGAAACTGTTTTTCTCATAAGAATATTATAACACCACAAAAACAAAAATTCAATAGGTAAATAAGAATTGTTTTTAACATGCATTTTCTAAAATTTATCACTGAAAGCGCTCAAAATTCATAACTTAAAAAGAGGAATGTTTGCAGATTATGAAAATAAGTGTTTGTATGATTGTAAAAAACGAAGAAAGCGTTTTAGAAAGGATTTTATCTCAAGCCAAGCAATTTGCAGATGAGATTATTATTGTAGATACAGGTTCGACAGACAGCACAAAACAAATCGCGGAAAAGTTTACGGATAAGGTTTTTGATTTTGAATGGAAGGATGATTTTGCAGCGGCAAGGAATTTTTCTTTTGACAAAGCAAGCAATTCATATTTGATGTGGCTGGATGCGGATGATGTAATAACAACAGAGAACACAGAAAAAATCCTAGAGTTAAAAAATTCGAATACTGATGCGGATGTGTTTATGATGAAATATCAAGTTGCGTTTGACCAATTCGAAAATCCAATCTTTGAATATTATCGTGAGCGAATTGTCAAAAATACGCCCAATTTAAGATGGAAAGGATTTGTGCATGAGGCAATTGAAATGCAGGGGCGGATTGAATATTGCGACATAGCAATTCAGCATAGAAAAATTGAAAAAGCAAGAGATGTGAGCAGAAATTTAAGGATATATGAAAGTCATATCAAAAACGGCGAGTTGTTGGATGCAAGAAGTCAGTTTTATTACGCTAGAGAACTTTATTTCAACAACAGAATAGACGAAGCAATTGTTGCTTTTAAAGATTTTTTAAAAATGTCTAATATCTATCTTCCAAACCGAATTGATGCGCATTTGATGCTAAGCAAATGCTATCTTTTGCAAGGAGAGCAAAAAAAGGCGGAAGAAATTTTGATTGACAGCATGAATTATGCTTTCCCTAACGCAGAAATTTGTTGTGCGCTTGGTGAAATTTACTATAAATCCAAAAATTTACAAGCAAGCGAGTTTTGGTATAAGTCAGCAACAATCATGCCTCCAGACATCAAATCTGGTGGGTTTGTACAGAAAGATTTTTATGATTTTATTCCTTATCTGCAACTGAGTTGTCTTTATTACAGACAAAACAACTTAGATATGTTTGAATATTATCATGAAAAAGCAAAAAGCGTGAAACCAGAACATCCTAGCATAGTTTTTAACGAGCAATTTGTGAAAAAGTTGTAGAGAAAAATGTCAGTATCTAATGCGAAGCAAATATAATCACTTTTTCAAAAAAACATTACTAAATTTTTTGAAAATTGCATGCAAAAATAAAAAATATATGTTATAATATGCGTACTTTCAAATGAAAGTCGATTTGCGTATAATCACAGAACCAGCAAACGCGAGAAAATAAATCTCGTGTTTGTTTTTTTTGAGGGAGTTTTAAAATGGAAAATGTTAAAGAAAAAAATGACAACAAATTTTTGGGTACTGAAAAGATTGGAAAACTTTTGAGAATGTTTGCCATTCCATGCGTGCTTTCGCTCGTTATTCAAGCACTTTACAACATTGTTGACCAATTGTTTATTGGCAATTGCGAAACTTTGGGGCAACTTGGAAACACTGCGACTGGAATTGTTTATCCTATTACAGTGATTGCTTTGGCACTTGGACTTTTCATAGGGGACGGCTCGGCGGCGTGCATTTCAATCAATCAAGGCAAAAATCAAACTAAAGACACACATAAAACAATTGGAACTGCAATTACGATTGGGCTTGCAGTGAGCCTTGTTTTGCTTGGTGTGTCATATGGTTTCTGCGACCAGATATTGACAGGTTTTGGTGCAAATTCTGCAACTTTTGCTTTTGCTAAGGAATATAGCATGTGGATAATTGCAGGATTTCCATTCTATATCCTTGCAACATTATTAAATCCAATTATTCGTTCAGACGGCAGTCCAAAATTTGCAATGTTTGCAATGATAATTGGTGCAGTAATAAACATAATTCTTGATCCAATTTTTATTTTTGCTTGTAATATGGGTATGACTGGTGCAGCACTTGCCACTTTTATTGCACAAGTTGTTTCGTGCGTTGTCAGTGTGGGCTATTTGTTTAAAGCAAAGACATTTAAAATCTCTTTAAAAAGTCTTATCCCAGACTTCAAACTTTTATTTACAAGTTTAAAACTCGGCATTTCAAGTTTTCTCACACAAATTGCAATTGTAATTATTTCAATCGTAAACAATAATGTGCTTTTAACACATCTTCCAAATGACGACAGTGCGATAGGACTTCTTACGATTGCGTTCAAAGTTTTTGGAATTATAATCAGTGTTGCGATTGGAATTGCCTGTGGTGGACAGCCAATTTTGGGATACAACTATGGGGCGAAAAAGTATGATAGAGTTAAACAGACGTTCAAACTTATTATGCTTGTGACAGCCATTGTAGGAGTGATTGCAACAATATTGTTTGAGGTTTGTCCACAATTGATTATTCAACTTTTTGGATACTCTTCAATTTCAAGTTTTGGCATAAACACATTCAGAATTTATTTGTCTTTTATTCTTTTAACTTGCTTGACAAAGGCAGCGTCAATTTTCTTCCAAGCAATAGGCATGCCTGTAAAATCAACGCTCATTGGAATGCTTAGAGATGTTATTTTTCTTGTTCCACTTGCAATTTGTCTGCCACTTTGGGGTGGAATTGATTTGTTCTTATGGTCAGCGCCAATTTCGGATGTCTTAACGACTGTGATTACTGTTGTCTTTTTGGTTATGCTTTTTAAGCAAATGAAAACTCAGGAAATTGGAGAAAAACAAACAAAAGAATTTTCAATTGCCAAATCAAAGCCAGGTGTAATTATTACAATTTCTCGTGAGCATGGTGCGGGTGGTCGTGAAATTGGACAGAAACTTGCAAGGTCTTTGGGAATACCTTTTTATGACAAAGAAGTTACAATGCTTGCGGCACAAGAAAGTGGGCTTGCGGAAGAGTTTATTGAAAATGTTGATGACAAAACCTCTCTTTTGTATAGCCTTTATCTTTCAACTGATGTAAACCAAACAGCAATTTCAGCACAAGCAAAAGTGTTGAAAGAAATTGCAGAACATGGCTCATGTGTAATTGTTGGGAGGGCTGCCGATTTTGTTTTAAAAGATTATCCTCTTTGTAAAGTTCATGTGTATGCACCAATGGATTACAAAATACAACGCATAATGAAAAATTATGGTGATGATGAAAAATTGGCAAAACAAAACATTGAAAAATCAGATAAGCGTAGAGCGATGTTTTATAAAAATGTAACTGGCATGAACTGGGGCGAAAAAGAAAATTATAATCTCTGCATAGACAGTTCTGTTGGTACGGAAAAAGTGGTAAAAATTATCAGTGATTACATAAAAATCAAATAATCACTTGAATGATAAAAAATGATTGAAATAAAAAATAGGAAGTCAATTCCTATTTTTTATTAAGTTTATTTTGATTTTATCGCTTTTCTTTCTCAAAATCCAGCCGATAAGAATGGCGAGAATTATCATTCCAACGACACAAGGCAGAAGCGTAATAAGGTGAAGTTTTGACCAAAGTTGCATATTTTCTTCAAGATTTTGAAGATTGTTGTTTGAGTCCTAAAAAATTACTTCCTGTGTTTTTTAAGTCTTTTTTTAGTCGAGTTGAAAAAGTTTGTTTTCTTGTTTGAATAGAATATTGCAATAAGTGCTGCAAATATTAATATTGAAATAACAAGCACAAGAAGCATCCATTTTGTTTGAACTTCAATTCCAAAGAAATCAAGTGACAGCGAGTAGTTGTTGTCTAGAAGGTCCATAATGTTTCCAGTTGAAAGTTTGCTTTGAAGAAAGTCAAGACAGCCGTTTAGGAAATATTCCTTATATAGTCCTACTGAATAAGTCCATGGGATGAAGCATGCAATGTACTGCATAACATTTGGCATCATGCTAAATGGAAGATATGCACCAATCAAAAATCCAATTGCCGTGCTAAAAAGTCCATTAAAAGCACCAAGAGTACTTGGGCTTTTCATAAAACTGCAAATTAAAACCATAAAGCATGCAGCAGAGAGTGTAGACACGAGGGTTATGCCCAAAATTGCCAAAAAATCAACAAATGTAAGCATTAATCCGCCAGTGCATGCAAGATAAACAATTGCCAAAATCAGGACGATTAAGCAAATCACAAGAGTGATAAGAAAACAAGCAACAATATAACTCAAAAAGATTACCCAACGCTTAACAGGGGATGAAAGCATATCGTTTATGTTTCCAGAAGCCTTGTCTTTAAGCATAACTATGTTTGTGTTGATCGAAACAGTAATGCACGAAACGCCCATAAGTCCAGCAACCATCCAATTGTTTATAAGTGCAGTTATGTCTTGTCTTGAAAGTTCTTCGATGCCTCTGCCTGCAAGTTCAGTCATAATCGAGTCGACTTGAAGTTCTCCTAGAAACAAAACATAAAGCAAAAGAACAACAATAGGTGCTAATACAGAAAAAAATACGGTCATTTTGTCTTTTAAATAAAGTTTTATATTTCTTTTGATTAAAACTTTTAAAGCCAGCCAGTTGTTATTTTTCATCGTCTTCTCCCAATTTTTTGCCAGTAATTTGTAGGAACACATCATCCATGTCGCCTTTTATTACTTCAAAGTCAGTTAAAAATTTGTCATATTTATTTATAAGTACTTTCACTTCTTTGCTGTCCTTAATTTTGATAAGATAGCAATCTCCAAGATATTCAAAAGTTTCAAGTTCTGCTTCAAACTCTTCATTTCGAGGCATATATGCTTTGAGATAATCGCAAGAATATTTGTTCTTCAAGTTGTGTGGAGTGCCAGTTGCAACAATATGACCTTTGTCAATCATAACAACAAGGTCTGCCTTGTTGGCTTCTTCCATATAGTGCGTTGTCAAAAACACCGTCATTTTCCTTTTCTTACGCAAATCATCAATAAGTTGCCAAATCATTTTTCGTGTTTGTGGGTCAAGTCCAGTAGTTGGCTCATCAAGAATAAGGATTTTTGGATAATTAATAAGTCCGCGCGCAATGTCAACTCTTCTTTTTTGTCCTCCACTCAAGTTTGAAAGTTGTTTTTTAAGAATTGGGCCAAGGTCAAGCAATGTTGTGAGTTCTGCCAATCTTTCTTTCCATGCCTTTCCACTTAACCCATAAAATCCTGCACGAGTAGTAAGATTGTCAAGAACAGACAAACTTTGGTCAAGAACAGAATTTTGAAAGACAACGCCAATCAGGGGCTTGATTTTGGCTGATTCTGTATCTAAATCAAATCCGTCGATTGTTATTTGTCCACTGTCCTTTTTAAGAATTGAGCAGATGATGTTTATTGTAGTTGACTTTCCTGCACCATTCACTCCAAGAAAAGCGAAAAGGCTTCCTTCTTTTACAGAGAAAGAAATGTTGTCAACAGCCTTGTTATCCCCATATGATTTTTCTAGGTTTTTTATTTCAATGATATTTGCCATGTTTATTCCTTTATGTTAAATTATAAATTGATTATATCACACAATGTTTTTTTCTCCAAAAAAAATAAGCAATTTCCCTTAGAATTTGTTTGTCACATAAAAATAAGATTTATTTTCCGCAATTAATAATTTTTTGTTATTCTCTTTGCTTTGTTTTTGTAAATGATATATAATATTTTAAAGTCAAAATGGAGGATAAAATGAAAACAAGAGAAAAATTAGAAAAAACAAATCAAACACAACTTTTGCATTTTGAAAACGAATTAAATGAAAAAGAAAAAAAATCTCTATACAGCCAAATTGAAGAGTTGGATTTTTCATATTTGGACGAACTTAACAAAAAAGAAGCCAAAAGACAAGATGAAATAACTCCAATAAAAACTTTGACCATAAGCGAAATTGAAAAGCAAAAGACTCAATTTGAGAAAATTGGATTGCAGTCATTAGAAAAACAAAAAGTTGCAATTTTGCTTTTGGCAGGCGGGATGGGAACAAGACTTGGATCTGACAAGCCAAAAGGAATGTTTAACATTGGAAAAACAAAAGATGTTTTCATTTTTCAAAGATTATTTGAAAATGCACTTGAAGTTGTAAAAAAGTGTGGCAAACCAATTCCATTTTTCATTATGACAAGTGAAAAGAACAATGATACAACAATAAAATTCTTGGAAGAGAAAAATTATTTTGGCTATGACAAAAATTATATAAGCTTTTTTGTGCAAGAAATGGCGCCTTGCGTGGATTTGGACGGAAAGGTGTTGCTTGAAGAAAAAGGAAGAGTTGCAACTTCTCCAAATGGCAATGGTGGCTGGTTTAATTCTCTACTGAAAAATCCAAAAGCAAAACAAATGCTTGATAAGTTTGATATCAAATGGATTAATTTGTTTGGGGTTGACAATGTTTTACAAGGAATTGCTGACCCAGTTTTTATTGGGGCAACGCTTGCAGGGGATTATCAAGTTGGAACAAAGGTAATCAGAAAGGTTTCTCCAGAAGAAAAAGTTGGTGTTGTTTGCAACAAAAATGGAAAGCCGTCAGTTATTGAATATATTGATTTGTCTGAAGAAATGGCACATGAAACTGATGAAACAGGAGAGAGGGTTTACAATTTTGGAGTGATTTTAAATTATCTTTTCAATGTTGACATGCTTTATAAGATAAAAGACCAAAAATTGCCGGTACATGTTGTCACAAAGAAAGTTGAATATGTTGATAATAAAGGAATATTAATTAAGCCGACAGAGCCAAATGCACACAAGTTTGAAATGCTTTGTGTTGACATGGTTGAGTTTGCAGACAAATGTCTTCCTTTTGAGGTTGTAAGAGAAAAAGAATTTGCCCCAATTAAAAACAAAACAGGTGTAGATTCGGTTGAAAGTGCTCAAGCACTTCTTGAAAAAAATGGCTATAAATTATAAAAAAATATTAAAAAACCTTAAAAAATGTAAAAAAAATAAAAATTAGGTGGATTTTATGACTACGGACACGATTTCAATCATAATTCCTTGCTATAATGCGGAAAGATATCTGGAAGATTGTATCAAAAGTATTGAAAACCAAACATATAAAAACTTTGAAGCAATTTTTATTAATGATGGTTCAAAGGATGGAACATTAAAAATTTTGCAAGATGCTTTCAAGAAAAATGAAAAATTTAAGATTATTGACCAGAAAAATGCTGGGGTAAGTGCGGCAAGAAACAATGGAGTGGCTTCTGCACAAGGCGATTTTGTTTGTTTTGTAGATGCGGATGACATGATTGCACCAAATTATTTACAGCAACTTATTTCAGTTCAAAGGGAAACGGATGCGGATGTTGTTTGCTGTAAATATTCGCATATCAACAAAAATTTCAAAAACGAAAATATAAAAAACAAGAAAAATGCTGAAAAAATTCAAATTTTTGAAGAAAAAAGTGAAATATTAAGCAAATTTTTAACAAACAAAAAATTTTGTTATGTAGTTTGGAACAAACTTTACAGAAAAACACTCCTTGAAAAACTTGATGAATATCCTAATCTTCTTGAATCAAAAATTGCCTATGGCGAGGATTTGGAGTTTAATTTCAGATGTCTGCTTAAGTGCAACAAGGTCGCATATGTTTCGCAAAGTTTATATTTTTATCGAATACTAAGAAATAGTGCAGTTCGTGGAAAATTTAAAGAAAGGTTGCTTTCTGTTTTTGATGCTCACAACAAATGTATGGAGAATTCAAAAGAATTTGCACAACTTCAGCCATACATTCGTGCGAACATTTGTGTAAGTTGCGTAGAAATGCTTTTCAGAATGAGCAAGGCAAAATATGAAAACAGCGAAGTGATTAGAGAGGTCTACAGTCAAATGCTTGAGAATAAAAAATATTTGCTTACAAGCAAAGGACAGCAGTGGTTCAAAAGGCTTATTCCTCTTTCAAGACCAATTTTAAGGATGAAACTTGCAAAGCACTTAAAAAGAAAGAAAAAATAAAAGACTGAAGGTTGCAAACTTTTGAAACTAGCGAAATAATTATATTAAAAAACCTATTAGGAAATCCTTGTAGGTTTTTTATTTTTTAAAAAGTATGGTTTTTTATATAAAATTTGATACAAAATTCTAAAATATATGCTATAATTTTTGCATAAGTAGTGAAAAGGAGTTGACATGGTTACAATGATTTGCGAAAATCATTTAGCAAGCAAGCAAGCAAGCAAGCAAGCAAGCAAGCAAGTAGAGTAACTCTACACTTTTTTCATTGCTTAAATAATAAGACAATTAAGGACATTTATCCTACTATCGCCATAGGATAAGTGTCTTTTTTGTTGCAAAAATTTTTTTAAGGAGGAAAAATATGAAAAAATTTAAGTCAAAGATTGTTACTTTTGCATTAGCACTTTGTTTAATTGTTCCTTGTATGTTCATGTTAACTGCTTGTGGTGATGACCATACACATAGTTTAACAAAAGTTGACGCTTTAACAGAAACTTGCACAACAGACGGAAATACACTTTATTACAAATGCGATTGTGGCAAATATTTCAGTGATGAAGAAGCAACAACTGAAATAGAAAAAGATAGTTGGATTGTTGTAAAAACAGGTCACTCTTGGGGAGATGGTGTGGTTACTACTCCAGCAACTCCTAGTGCCGATGGTGTGATGACCTACACATGTCATTGTGGAGAAACAAAAACAGAAACATTTACTTACACTTCTCTTACTACTGTAACTGAAGAACAGTGGAATCAAGCATTTGAAGACGCTATGTCAAAAACTGTTGCTAAAACAATTGTTTTAGAAGAAGATGGAAATGTTCTTACTTTTAAGGTAAATGAAA
>CAZQFT010000009.1:0-12254 GCA_964592565.1 uncultured Lachnospiraceae bacterium | reverse complement strand
GCAACAAGCACTTTTGAAAATCATTGAAAGCACAATTGCAAGCGTTCCGCCACAAGGAGGAAGAAAGCATCCTCAACAAGAGATGTTGCAGATTGATACTACAAATATTTTGTTTATTTGCGGTGGCGCTTTTGTTGGGCTTGATGACATCATTCACAAGCGTTTGTCATCTTCTGCACTTGGTTTTAACGCAAACATTAAAAATTCAAACGAAAAAGCAAAAGTAAACTATGCAAAAGATGTTCAGCCAGACGATTTGATTAAGTTTGGTCTTATTCCAGAATTTGTTGGGCGTTTGCCAATTATTACAGGGCTTGACGACCTTGACAATAAGGCACTTGAAAAGATTTTGGTTGAACCTAAAAATTCGCTTATCAAGCAATATAAACAGATGTTTAAGATTGATGGATTAGATATTGATTTTGATGATTCTGCTGTTGAATATGTTGCAAAGAAAGCAATTGATTTAAAAACAGGGGCGAGAGGAATTCGAACAATTATGGAAACAAAGATGCTTGAACTTATGTTTGACCTTCCAGACCCTAAGAAATATTGCAAAATCATCATAACTCGTGATTTTATTGAAAGCGGAGCAGCACCAATCTTGATTGAACGCGAAGTGGTGACTTCTGAAAAGCAAGAGGCTGTTTAGCCCTAAAAATCGGACGGCTTAATTCGCGGCTTATAAAATATGAAAAATATTAAAATATTATTTGACAAACAATAAAAAAAAGGTTAAACTAACAACAAGTGGTTTGACCTTTTATTTTTCGTCGAAAAGGGAAGCACTTAGATAAAAGGGGAATAGCAATGGAGAGTTTAATTTTAAATGTCTCGCCTGCTATCGTGTCGGTTATATCGATTGTATTATTCCTTGTTGGACTAGGCTTAGGACTGGTTGGTTATAGATTATATAGTGTAAAAAAAGCTGAAAAAAACAAATCTAATGCTATCAAAATTATTGAAGATGCGTATGCAGAGGCAAAGACTATAAAGAAAGAAGCTTTGCTTGAAAGCAAAGAAAATGCTCAAAAACTTAAAGAAGAAGTTGAGCAAGAAGTTAAAGAACGCAGAAATGAAGTTGTTAAACTTGAAGAGCGTTTAAATCAAAGAGAAGAATACATCGAGAAAAAGGAACAAGCGGTTGACAAAAAAAGCGACCAACTCGATGAAGAAAAAAAAGAAATTGCAGTTTTGAAAGAAAATCTTGAAAAACTTAAATCAGACGAAGAAAAAGCAAAAGAACAAATTTTGGAAGAACTTGAACGTGTTGCTCAACTTTCAAAGCAAGAAGCAAAAGATATGCTTATTGCAAACATGAGAAGTGATGCACAGAAAGAGGCGGCTGTAATCGTTAAGAAGATTGAAGACGATGCACGCGAAAATGGCGAAAACAAAGCACGCGAAATCATCGGACAAGCACTCCAACGTTGTGCAACAGAAACAGTGAGTGAGATGACCGTTTCAGTTGTTGCTTTGCCTAATGACGAAATGAAAGGCAGAATTATTGGTCGCGAAGGCAGAAATATTCGTGCCATTGAAGCGGCGACTGGTGTTGAACTTATTGTCGATGACACTCCAGAAACAATCACAGTGTCAGGTTTTGATCCAATCAGACGTGAGGTTGCAAGATTATCGCTTGAAAAATTGATTTCTGATGGCAGAATTCATCCAACTCGCATAGAAGAAATTGTAGAGAAAATGCAACACGAAGTTGAAAAAATCTGCAAACAAGCAGGGGATGAGGCTTGCAATGAAACAGGAATCTTCAATCTTAATTCTGAAATTGTTAAGATTTTGGGAAGATTGAAATATCGTACAAGTTACGGACAAAATGTTTTGAAACACTCAATTGAAACATCAATCATTGCAGGGCTTTTGGCGTCTGAAATGGGTGCTAATGTCAAGATTTGTAAGCGTGGCGGACTTTTGCATGACATCGGAAAGGCTCTTGACCATGAATTGGAAGGGACTCACGTTCAAATCGGTGTTGACCTTGCAAAAAAATATGGCGAAAATGAAGCCGTAGTGCATTGTATTGAAGCACACCACTTTAATGTTGAATTTAAGTCTATTGAGGCTGTTATTGTGCAAGTTGCTGACGCAATTTCAAGTTCAAGACCTGGTGCAAGACGCGACAGTTTTGAAAACTATATCAAGCGTCTTCAACAACTTGAAGAAATTGCAAATGGATTTGCTGGCGTTGATAAATCATTTGCTGTTCAAGCGGGCAGAGAAGTGAGAATTATTGTTAAACCAGAACAAATCAGCGACAGTCAAGCAATGTTTATGGCAAAAGAAATTGCAGCCAAGATTGAAAACGAAATGCAATATCCTGGGCAAATTAAAGTTAATGTCATAAGAGAAAGTCGTTATACTGAAACAGCAAAATAGGTTGTTCTGGCTTACGATTGAGAAAACATCGTGTTTAATGGGAGATATTAATGGCAGAAAATAATCAAAAAAAGAACAACAAACAACCAAGAACTTGGTCATCTACAAAAATTTTGGATTGTCTTGCATTCTTTGCAATTTTGTTTATTGCAATTGCAATGATTTTTAGATTGGCATTTAAGCAAAACACTCCTGAAGTTGCAAATGCATTCGCTTCGATTGGAGAATGTATGGCATACATTATTTGTATGTGGCTTGGTTTTTATTGGGTTATGCGAAATAAGGGAAGTGGCTGGAACAAACATAATGTTTGGTGGCTTATTTCTTGGATTGTTGCAACCGTTGTAATTATTGTTGTTTACATTTTTGCTGTTTTATAATTAGGAGAAAATCATGACAAAAATACCATATATAGTGTCAGCGGTCGCATTTGTTTTGGTCGCGTTGTTTGCCATTCTTCAGACCTACTGGACAGGCTTTGTTTACTTTGTTCTTGGGCTTTTGCTTCTTTTGTCAATATTCTGGGCAGTTTGGCTTATTATTGGCTATTTGACTGTATATCAGAAAGAAAGAGAAGAAAGGTTTATCCTTTTTAAAGCAGAAGTTTGCAATCATGATCATATTACTGCAGAGTATTTTGAGCAAAACAAAGCAGCATATAAAAAAGAGTTTGAAAAGAAATTGGCAAAAGAAAAAATCAGCCGAATATATATGATTGTCTTTTGCTTTGCACTTGCTGCCGCATTTTTGGTTGGAATGATTTATATTTAAAGGCCTCATTTGAGGCTTTTATTTTTTATTATCTTTTGTTGGCAGACTAAAATGTTGCGTTTTTATCAAGTTTGGTGTTTAATTTAACAAAACAAATTTTGGACTTTTGCTGGCGGTGACGGGAGTGATATTAATATGCACGAGATAGGTTATTTTTGCAAATTTTATGCAACTAAACAAAATCATTTTGATATTGCGCCGAATTTTGATATAATTGAGTTAGTATTTTTAATTGAGGAGTTTTGAATGTTATCTAAGGTTTGCAGTTTTGGTCTAATGGGAATAGATGGCTTTTTGACACAAATTGAAACAGATTTGGTTGGAGGATTGCCCAAGTTTGACATTGTTGGGCTTGGTGACACGTCTGTAAAAGAGGCTAAGGACAGAGTTAAATCTGCAATCCGAAATTCTGGCTTTGAATATCCACTTAAACACATCACAATCAACCTCGCTCCTGCGGATACAAAAAAAGAAGGACCTCTTTATGATGTCGGAATTGCTGTTGGAATTTTGGCAGCATCCGAGCAAATCGTAAAGAAAAAATATAAAGATTACATATTTTTAGGAGAACTTTCGCTCGATGGTTCGCTTAAAAAAGTTAAAGGTGTTTTGCCAATTATAATCAGTGCAAGAAATTTGGGGTATACAAAATTTGTTCTTCCAAGCGAAAATGCCGAAGAGGCAAAATTTATCAGTGGAGTTGAGATTTTTGCGCTTAAATCTTTGCGTGAGGTTGTTCAGTTTTTGAATGACGATGCAGAGATGAGATTTGAAATGCTACAAGCAAAAGAATTTGAAGAGGTTTCAAAAGCATCTCAAAACAAACTCGACTTTGAAAATGTTAAAGGGCAGGCGGCGGCAAAGCGTGCACTTGAAATTGCTGCAGCAGGTGGACATAATGTGCTTATGATTGGACCTCCGGGGAGCGGAAAAAGTATGCTTGCAAAGTGTTTTTCTGGAATTTTGCCAGATTTGACCTTTGAAGAGGCTCTTGAAGTGACAAAAATTCACTCAGTTGCTGGAGAACTTGATTTAAAACAGGGTATAATTTCTCAGCGACCTTTTAGAACACCGCACCACACAGCGACTGCAGTAAGTCTTACTGGCGGTGGCAGTCATGCTAAGCCTGGGGAAATCAGTTTGGCACACCATGGAGTGCTTTATTTGGATGAATTTCCAGAATATTCAAGACATTTGATTGAAACTCTGCGTCAGCCTTTGGAAGACGGAGTGATTACTGTTGCTCGTGCAATGCAAACAGTCACATATCCATCAAGTTTTACGCTTATTGCAAGTATGAACCCTTGCCCATGTGGTTATTATGGCTCAAAAGACCGTGAGTGTAAATGTACTCCGACGCAGATTCATAAATATTTATCACGAATTTCAGGTCCAATTATGGATAGAATTGATATTCATGTTGAGGTTGACAACATTGCTTATTCTGACCTTCACAGCACAAAAAAAGAGGAGTGTAGTGCGGATATTAAGGCGAGAGTTGACAAAGCAAGAGAAACTCAACTTAAACGATTTAAAGGTGCAAAAAATTTTTCAAATGCAAAGATGTCCGTTGCTCAGACGAAGAAGTTTTGTGAATTGTCGCAAGAATGTCAAAACCTTATGGAAATGGCTTTTACAAATCTGAAGATGAGTGCGAGGGCTCACGACAGAATTTTAAGGGTTGCACGCACGATTGCAGACCTTGAAGGCGAACAAAACATTTTGCCACAGCATATTGCCGAGGCGATTTCATATCGTGGACTTGACAGAAAATATTGGAATAGTTAATGGAGCATAAATTGATTTCAGAAAAAAATAAACTTTTAGTTTTTATGTCAATGTGTGAAATATCTAACAAAAAACAAGAACAAATTTTGAACGTTCTTGAAGATTTTTCTATTGAAAAAATGTTGAGAAATAGTGAAATTGAGGCGTTACTTTCAGCAGATGAATATCATAAATTGATTAAAAATTATGACAGGCAAATACTTGATATGTCAATTGAAAACATGCTGAAAAATGGCATAAAAATCCTGACTATTTTTTCAGAAGATTATCCTCAAAAACTGATTGATTTGCCAGACAGACCTCTTATTTTGTACGCAAAAGGCGATTTGAGTCTTCTTGACAAAAAATCTATAGGAATTGTTGGGACGCGCTCTCCTTCAAATTATGGAAGAATTGTTACAGAGAAACTTGCCGGCGAATTGGCACAAAGTGGCTTGGTTGTGATAAGTGGACTTTGTTTTGGCATAGACGAAATTTCACATCGAAAAACTCTTGAGGTTGGTGGCAAGACAATTGCAGTTGTGGGTGGGGGTTTCAATAAAATTTATCCTGCAACAAATACCGCTCTTTCAGAACAGGTTGCAGAAGAAGGATTGCTTTTGTCAGAATATCCACCATCTTTTGAACCCAAAAGATACACTTTCCCACGAAGAAACAGAATTATTGCTGGATTGTCTGATGGGATTTTAATCACAGAGGCAAGTTTTAAGAGTGGAACAACGCATACAAAAGAGTTTGCTCAGGAATATGGAAAAGATTTGTTTGCCGTTCCAGGGAACATAAACAGCAGTAAGAGTGAACTTACAAATATGCTTATCAAAACAGGACAAGCAGATTGTGTAATTTCTTCGGAAGATATCATAAAACATTATGGGATGAACAAAAAAGAGAATGTAAGAAAGTCTATTTTTGAGCCAAATTTTGAACAGCAAGAATTGCTAAACCTTTTGGCAGATGGTGAAAAAAATTTCGACTATTTAGCAGAAAAAACAAAAATTCCTGTAAATAGTTTGAATTTTTATTTGACAACTTTGGAAATTAATGGTTTAATTAGAAAGTTGCCGTCACAGTTTTACGCTTTATTAAACTAAAAAATAAGGAGCATAATTTGAAACTCGTAGTTATTGAGGCCCCAGCAAAAAGGGACACATTAAAAAAATATTTAGGCAGTGGTTATGAAGTGTTTGCGACAAAGGGACATATAAGAGATTTGCCTGCAAAGTCGTTTTCAATTGACTTAAACAATAATTATGAACCGCACTATGAAATTAATCCAGACAAAAAACAGCTTATTTCTGATCTCAAGAAAAAAGCACAAAACGCTGAAGAAGTTTTAATCGCAACCGACCCGGATAGAGAAGGGGAGGCAATTTCTTGGCATGTAGCACATGTTTTGGGATTAGATCCAAACACAAAATGCCGCATACAATTCAACGAAATCTCAAAAAGGGCTGTTGTAAAGGCTTTGACCGAGCCAAGAACGATTGATTTAAGTTTGGTAAACGCACAACAAGCAAGACGCGTTATGGACAGAATTGTGGGTTATAAACTTTCACCAATTTTGTCGAAGAAAATTGCTCCAAAACTTTCAGCAGGAAGAGTGCAATCAGTTGCACTTAAACTTGTTGTAGACAGGGAAATTGAGATTGAAAACTTTAAGCCAGAAGAGTATTGGAATTTTACTGCAGAACATGAAAAAGACAACATAAAGTTCAAATCAAGTTTGCACGCTCGAAAAGGCAAAAAGATTAAACTTTCAAATAAGGAAGAAGTTGACAAGGTCTTGGCGGACATTAAAGACAAGGATTTTGTAGTTGAGAATATCAAAAAATCAAGGACAAAGTCACATGCTCCAGCACCATTTACAACCAGCACAATGCAACAAGATGCTGGAAATAAACTTAACATGAACTTGAAACGCATAACTTCTTGTGCGCAAGAACTTTATGAAGGTGTTGAAGTGAAGGGAGAGGGAAAAATCGCTCTTATCACTTATATCAGAACAGACTCTACGCGTGTTTCTGCGGATGCACAAAAAGCATGTCTTGAATTTGTTGCAGAAAAATTTGGAAAGGAATATGTTCCTGAAAAACCAAATTTTTACGCATCAAAGCAAAACGCACAAGACGCACACGAAGCAATCAGACCTATTTCACTTCAAATCACACCAGAAATGGTCAAAGATTCTCTCACAAAGGACAATTATCGACTTTATAAACTCATCTATGAACGCTTTATTGCAAGCCAAATGAGCGAAGCGGAATATTCAAATGTGAATGTGTCACTTAAAGTCGATGATTATACTTTCAAGGCGACTGGGAAAACTTTGGAATTTCCTGGATTTACAGCCATTTACAAGGAATATACTGAAGAAGATAAGGAAAAAGATGCCGGAAAACTTCCAAAACTTGAAGAAAACAAGGTTGTTAAGACAACTGCTTTGAAGCAAGAACAAAAGTTTACGAAGCCGCCTGCAAGATTTACTGAAACAAGCCTTGTAAAGGCAATGGAAGAAAAAGGAATTGGGCGTCCTGCAACCTATGCTGCGACAATCACAATTTTGACTGCAAGAAACTATTGTTCAAAAGATGGAAAATATCTTGTCCCGACTGAACTTGGGCGTAAGATTACAGAATATCTTGACCAATTCTTTAAGAGCGTTATTAATGTTAAATTTACCGCTCATATGGAAAATCGTCTTGATGATATTGCGGAAAACAAAGATGATTGGCATGATGTTGTTGACAGTTTTTGGAATGGGTTTAAAGGTTTGTTGCAAAGTGCTGATGCAAGCAGTTTGACAATGAAATCTCAGCCTGTTGAAACTGACATTGTTTGCGACCTATGCGGACACAAAATGCTTATTCGAGAAGGGCGTTATGGCAAGTTTTTGGGCTGTTCAAACTTCCCAAAATGCAAAAATATCAAATCATTTGAAACAGAAGAAAAAAAACCTTGCGGAAAATGTCCGCAATGTGGCAAAGATGTTTATTCACTCAAGACAAAACGCGGTAAGGTGTTTTATGCCTGTGAAGACAGACAGGGGTGTAATTTCATGAGTTGGGACATTCCAACAGGCGAAAAATGCCCAGATTGCGGAAAATTCCTCATTAAGAAAGGGAAACGAATTAAATGTTCTGCATGTCAATATGTAAAACCTGTAGAAGAGTCAAAATAATTTGGCTCTTTTTTGTTTTGAGAATGTTTTTAAGAGATTTCGCACAAAAACTTTATGAAAGTTTTATAAATTTATTGCTTAATTGTTTTTGCTTGTGTTATAATCATATTTGAAGGATTAGGTCCTTTGAGAGGAGATATAAGGGAAGAAACAATGTTTAGAGGCACAACAATTTGTGCTGTTAAGAGAGATGGAAAAATTGCAATTGCCGGGGATGGTCAAGTTACAATGCAAAACAGCATTATCTTCAAAAATAACGCAAAGAAGGTAAGAAGAATCTACAATAATAATGTTGTAATTGGATTTGCGGGTTCTGTTGCGGATGCATTTTCACTTAGTGAAAGATTCGAGGCTATGCTCAACAAATTTGCAGGAAATTTGATGAGAAGTGCAGTTGAACTTGCACAACTTTGGCGTGAAGACAAGGTTATGAGAAAACTTGAAGCGCTTATGATTGTTGCGGACAAAAACCAAGTGTTGATTTTGGATGGCACCGGAAATGTAATCGAACCACAAGATGGAATTTGTGCGATTGGTTCAGGTGGAAACTATGCTCTTGCTGCTGCAAAGGCACTTTCACAAAACACTGAAATGACTGCAAAGGAAATTGCTTTCAAATCACTTAAAATTGCCAGCGAAATCTGCGTGTTTACAAACGATAATATTATCGTTGAAGAATTGTAATAGGAGGCTTGGAAATGAATTTTACACCAAAACAAATTGTAAATGAACTTGATAAATATATTGTTGGACAAAGCAAGGCAAAAAAAGCCGTTGCTGTTGCACTTAGAAACCGTTATAGAAGAAGTCAATTGCCAGTTGAAGTTCGCGATGAAATTACGCCAAAAAATATTGTAATGCGTGGCCCTACTGGTGTTGGCAAAACTGAGATTGCTCGCCGTCTTGCAAAACTTGTTGGTGCTCCATTTGTAAAAGTTGAAGCAACAAAATATACTGAGGTTGGCTATGTTGGCCGCGATGTTGAAAGCATGGTGCGTGACCTTGTTGAAGTTGCCGTAAGAATGGTTAAAGACAAGAAGAAAAGAGAAGTTGAAGACAAGGTTATGCCAATCGTTGAGGGTAAACTTGTTGATGCAATCTTCCAAAACAGAAGAGTTACTCAAGTTGAAGTAAATCGTGATGCTTTACTTCAAGAACTTAGAAACTTGAAATGTGAAGATGAAGTTGTTGAGGTTGTTGTGCTTGACGCTCCAAAGCCAATGGTGTCATTGGGTGGCGGAGAAATCAATTTGGGGTCTATGTTTGAGGGGCTTACACCACCAAAACATAAGAAAAAGAAAATGACAGTTAAGCATGCTCGAGAAACATTATTGCAAGAAGAAAGTGAAAAGATTATTGACATGGACAATGTTAATGAAGAAGCGATTGAACTTGCTGAAAATCAAGGAATCATTTTCATTGATGAAATTGACAAAATCATTGGAAAAAGCCAAGCGACAAACAGTGCAGATGTTTCAAGAGAGGGGGTTCAAAGGGACATTCTTCCTATTGTTGAAGGAAGCACGGTTGCTACAAAATATGGCAATGTAAAGACTGATTTCATCCTTTTTGTTGCTGCAGGGGCGTTCCATGTGGCAAAGATGGAAGATATGATTCCAGAACTTCAAGGAAGATTTCCAATTAGGGTTGAACTTGAAAGTCTGACAAAAGAAGACTTTAAGAAGATTTTAAGCACTCCAAAGAATGCTGTTACCGTGCAATACTCAAACCTTTTGAAGGTTGACAACATCAATCTTGTTTTTAAAGAAGATGCACTTGACGAAATTGCAGAAATGGCTGCTCGTGAAAATGAAACAAGTGAAGATTTGGGTGCAAGAAGACTTCATACAATCATGGAGGCACTTTTGGAAGATGTTTCTTTCAATGCAACAGGAGAACATCCAATGCTTGACATAATTATTGATAAAAACTATGTCAACAGTGTGTTTAAAGACAGCCAAAAGAAGTTCGATTTGAAAAAGTATGTTTTATAAGTCCTTACAATTTTGATGTTTTGAATAAGTTTAGCAAAATTTGTAAAAATCAATATATTGTGTAGTATGCAGATTATAGTTTGCATAATACTACAAAATAAGGTGTATTATGTGGAGAGAAAGAACAGTGGCGTTACTTGGTCAAAATGGAGTTGACTGCTTAGAAAACAGCCATGTTTGTGTTATTGGAATTGGTGGTGTTGGAGGATATGTTTGCATGATGCTGGCTCGAGCAGGAGTTAGCAATCTTACTCTTGTCGATTTTGACAAAGTTGATGAAACAAACATCAACAGACAAGTTGTTGCAAATGTTAAAACAGTTGGAAAATTGAAGACTGAGGTTATGAAAGATATGATTTCAGAAATCAATCCAAATTGTAATGTAACCGTTGTTTCTGAACGATTTAACAAAGAATTGGCTGAAAATCTTTTTAAAGAAAAGTTTGACTATGTTGTTGATGCAATCGACAGTGTTAATGATAAAGTTGATTTAATAGATTTTTGCAAAAATAATGATATTAACATCGTTTCAGCCATGGGTGCCGGAAATCGTAAAAATATTCCTGAATTTAAAGTGGTTGACATTTATAAAACCTTTAATGATGGACTTGCAAAGGTTATGCGCAAGAAATTGCGTGAAAGACAAATCATCTCACTTGATGTTGTTACAAGCATTGAAAAGGCAGAAAAGATTGAAGAAAATGTGGTTGGAAGTATTTCTTATTATCCAGCCATGTGTGGATGCGTTTTGGCAGCATTTGTTATTAATAAACTTATTATTTAGGAGGGGTTTATGGAACTTTTAAATGAGAAAAATTTTAAAGAAAAAACTCAAAAGGGTGTGGTTTTGGTTGATTTTTTTGCAACATGGTGCGGACCTTGTCGTATGATGGCTCCAATTTTAGAAGATGTACAAGAAACATTTTCTAACGAACTTAAGATTTATAAAGTTGACATTGATGACAACGAAAATTTGGCTCGTAGTTTTGGAATTATGAGCATTCCTACACTCATCCTTTTTGTAAACGGAGAGCGTAAAGAAAAACAAGTTGGTCTTATGATGCAAGATGAACTTGAAGATATGATAAAAAAATATCTTTAAAATCACAATTTTTCTAAAAACACCTATTGACAATCAATTGTGCGAGTGGTAAAATTAGGTTATTAAAAGGAAATCTATATGGAAAGAAAAATTTATTTGGATAACGCTTCAACAACTTATGTCTCAAATGAAGTTTTGAATGAGATGCTTCCATGCTTTAACTCTTTGTATGGAAATGCAGGCTCTTTACATAGTTTTGGACGCGACGCAATGGCAATTGTTGACAGAGCAAGGGACAGGGTTAAGCAAGCAATTAATGCAAGCAAAGCGAGTGAGATTTATTTCACAAGTGGTGGAACTGAGGCCGACAATTGGGCAATTCTTGGTGTTGCACGTGCAAATGCAAACAAAGGAAAACATATTATTACAAGCCAAATCGAGCATCATGCTGTTTTACATGCCTGTGAACAGCTTGAGAAAGAGGGTTTTGAGGTTACATATTTGCCTGTCGACTCATATGGGCTTGTTAAGTTGCCAGAACTTCTTCATGCAATCAGAAAAGACACAACATTGATTTCAATCATGTCTGTAAACAACGAAGTTGGCACAATTCAAAACATCAAGGCAATTGCAAAAATTGCACATGAATATGGAATTTTATTCCATACAGACGCAGTTCAAGCAATTGGGAATGTAAAAATTGATGTTCAAGATATGGAAATTGACTTAATGTCTATGTCGGCACACAAGATTCATGGACCAAAGGGCGTTGGAGCGCTTTATGTGAAAAATGGTGTAAGAATCGACTCAATTTCATATGGCGGAACAAGCCAAGAACGCGGGAAACGCTCTGGAACTGAGAATGTTGCAGGAATCGCTGGGTTTGGAAAAGCAATTGAAATAGCAACAAAGAATTACATCATTCACAACAAGAAACTCCGCACAATTCGCGACTATTTCCTCGAAAAACTCAGCGAGAAAGTAGAACATTTCCAAGTAAATGGACATCCACAACAAAAATCTAATGCGATTGTAAATATTTCATTCTATGGAATTGAAGGGGAATCAATTTTGATGTTGTTGGATT